>DATEAV010000183.1:0-18114 GCA_035288185.1 Anaerolineales bacterium
CATCGTCCCGATGTCCTTCGGGAGGGCTTCGCGGCCCGAACGGGGTGGGGGCAATCTAGGACGCCTCAACCCTGGAGAGGGATCCCAAGGGATCGCTTGGAGATTCGTTCACAAGCTCTCCAGGGGGAGGGCGTTTTAGCCACGCTGGGAACGATGGCGCGCGGAGCCGCCAGCGACGCCCGCTCGATCGATCGAGGACGGACGCCCCCGCACCCACCTGCGCCGCAGGTGAACGCAGTGCCAGTGGGTGAGGCGGTGTCGAAAAGATCAGGATGGATGCTTCGAAGGAGAAGGCGCCCGATCAGCGATGGTCCAGGTCGAAGGTCATGAAGTCTTCGGCCAGGCGGATCGGGCCGTTGAAAGTGGCCTTGGCTTGCTGGACGAGCGACTCGCCGACGCCTGCCGGATAGTGGATGAGGAGCAACTCACCCACCTCGGCTTCGCGCGCGATCGCGCCCGCTTGTGAAGCGGAGGTGTGGCCCACGCCGGCGCCCGAAGCCTCGTGGATGAGGACGTCGGCCCCGCTGGCGAGGTGGACCACGGCCGGGCACGGCTCGGTGTCGCAGGAGTAGGCGATGGCGCGGCTTCGATCCCGCGATTCGATTCGCAATCCGATCGTCGGCACCAGATGCCTCACCGGCGTGGAGTAGATGCGGAAATCCTCATGCTCCAGGAGCAGGATGTTCTCCCGCTCCGGGAGGCGATGGAACGCCACGGGGAAGAAGTTCGGCCAGTTGTCCCAGTGGTAGAAGCCCATCATGTCTTCGATGCGCTCCAGGCAGTGGTGCAGCCCGTAGATGCGCAGGGGCTCCTGGCGCCCCAGAAGCCACATGTTCATCAGCAGGAGCGGGATGCCCGAAACGTGATCCGGATGGAAGTGGGTGGCCACGATGTCGGTGATCGATTCGAGGGTGATCCCCGCCTTGCCCAGATGAACGACGGGAGTGCCGACGCAGTCGATCAACACCGTCCCGCCCTTCCCCACCACGGCCAGGTGGGTGTTCTCCCGCAGCGGGTCGGGGATGGCGTTCGATGTCCCGAGGACGATCAGTTTGGGCATGGATCACATCCCGTTTAGAAGCAGGAGGGCGATCCGCGGCGTGACGAAGACCTCAAGGGCGGCCGCGCCCGCCAGGAGGGGGACGACAAGGCCGAGAAAGAGGCGCGCCCATTCGGCCAGGGCGAGGAGCAAATTCTGCCCAAGCGATCGCCCCTGCGGCGGGCTGATCGCCGCCAAGCCGAGTTGCAGGATGGCGGCGCCGCCCACCAACGCGGCCGGGATTTCGAGGACCGCATGCGGCAGCACCAGGGCGGCCAGGAAACGGCCGACGTCTTGCCCGGCAAGCGCCATGTTGCCCGCGAAATAGCCCACGATGCCCACGGGCGCCATAAGAAGGATCACGGCCAGGACGCCGAAGGAGAAGCAGCCGAGGAGCGTGGCGGCGGCCATCGCCCTCAGGTTATTCGAGAGCACCCACAGCCAGCCTTGCCCGGAAAGAAATCCATACTCGGCCAGGCTCCCCAACGCGTCGCGATCCAGGCGATCGAGCTCGAGTATCTCCGGGGGCAGGCGAAACTCGCTCGCCATGCGGCCGCCGAGCAAGTAGGCAGCGACAAGCGCGGCGGCGAGAATCGCAACCGAGGGCCAGAGGCGGGCCAACGTCCCTCGGAAGAGGCCGCGATACCAGTCCAGGGGATTCTTCGCCCCCTGCCGAAATGCGTGCCAGAAATAGTCCCAGCCCGAGCGCAGCCGGAGCACGTCGAATTCGCGGCCCAACACCTCTTCGCGATTGAAGAGGTGAAGCCCCATTCTGCCCAGCACGACGCCGATCACCGTAAGCGCCAGGACAACCCACCATAAGATCGTGTAGCGCCCCCAGAACATGATCAGGCTCTCACCGATGATGAGCTGCGAGACCGGCAGGATGATGAATGAGGCCAGCAGGTTGGCGGCGCGGACGGAGGTCGTCTGCAGAGAGATCACGACTGCGCCGCTCACCATGACCAGCGCTTGGGCCGTCGTGAGCAGGACCACCTGCGCCAGAAGCATCCCCGGCGGCCGCCATCCGATCTGGATGGCCAGCCCGATCAGGTAGACGCTGATCCCCAGATAGGAGGCGGCCAGAGGCGGGGCGAGCGAGGCGAGCATCTTCCCGAGGTAGAGCTGCCCCTCGGTGAGCGGCGTGGCCAGCAGGGGCTCGAGCGAAAGCCGCTCCCGCTCGCCGGCGAAGCTCTCCAGCGCGATCACAAGGGAGATCGAGACGGGGAAGAATCCCACGACCATCAGCAAGAACGGGATGAGCCTCTCGCCGATCAGCGGGGCACCGTACCGGCCGACGAATTCCACCGCCTGGCGAGCGGTGAAATTCATCAAGGCCGGGAAGAACAGGGTGAGCAGAATGATAGGGATCAGGATGCGCCAATCGCGCATCTGATCCCGGATTTCCCGCCGGGCGACGGTCAGGGCGCCGCCGAAGAGATCGAAGGTGGCCAGGGCGCCGGCGTTCAAACGGCCCGCTCCGCCGCGCCCTCTTGGCCCGCCACGACCTGGAGATAGACGTCTTCCAGGCTTCGATGCACCTCGGAGAGCGTCACCACGGGCACGCCGGCCGCCGCCAGCGCTCCAAGGAGCTCTGGGTTCACCTTCTCCGGACGGGCCGTCCGGTAGCGAATCCAGTCGGGCCCGCTGGCGAGGAGATCGATCCCCTCAGGCAACAGGCCGACGGCGCCGTCGAGCGATCGGGCGAGCCGCAGCTCCATGATGGGATCCCCGAGAAGGACCTTCTTGAGCTCGGCCGGGGTCCCGTGCGCCACGATCCGGCCGCGATGGATGATCGCGATCCGGTCGGCCAGCATCTCGGCTTCGGGCAGGTTGTGGGTGCAGACGACGATGGCCCGCTTGGCCGAGCGCAGGGCGGCGATTCCTTCACGCACCGTTCGGGCGCTCGCAGGATCCATCGCCGAGGTCGGTTCGTCCAGGAGAAGCACGGGAGGATCGTGAAGCAGCGCCCGCACCAGCGCCAGCTTCTGCCGCATCCCCTTCGAAAACTCGCCCAGCCGACGGCCGAACGCCCACTCCAGATCGTAGCGCGCCGCAAGCTCCCTCACCCGCGCCCGGATCTGATCCGGCGTCATCCCATAGACCTTGCCGAAGAACTGCAGATAGTCGAGGGGCCGCATGCGCGTGTAGAGGCCGTGGTGTTCGGTGAGCAGGCCTACGCTGCGGCGCACGCCCACCGGGTTGCGCTGTGTATCGAAGCCGCCCACCTCGGCTGTGCCGCGCGTCGGGCGCAGGATCGAGGTGAGCATGCGGATCGTCGTGGTCTTGCCGGCGCCGTTGGGGCCGAGCAGGGCCAGGATTTCGCCCGCGCCGACGGCGAGCGTCACGCCATCCACCGCCGTGAAGCCGTCGAACTGCTTGGTGAGATCGTTCGTACGGATTAGGTCCATCTTGAATGAGGATTATAGCAGGCCGCCCCTCGGCAAACAATCAACCAGGCGTCCTAGGCCTCCGTCACGGCCGGGCAAGCACAAGAACCCATTTTCACACCGCCGGCGTCCGGCCCCGCAGCTTCTTGCGGGCGTAGTTGATGTCGGTTTCCGCCGCCGGGTAGACGCGCAAACCCGTGCGCTCGCGCTGGAAGATGGTGATCAGTTGTGAGGGGGTCGGTTGCCATCGAGTGCTCGGCGGAGCACGCGGCGGAGAGACCGAACGCCCTCCCCCCTTCCGAGCGTGTCAACAAATCGGATCAGAGCGAAAGCAAACCTCCAGTCGATACGTTCCTGGCGCCTAGCGCGCGAATCGAAAGCGGAGAGGGGGGACGAGGCCTAAGGAGGCAGGGGGCGGCTTGGCCGCCCCCTGCCTCCTTAGATCAACCTCCCTTCCCCCGGCACGTCCCCCTCAGATTCTCGAATTCGAGCAACTGCCGGGGGAGGGGCTGGGGTGGGGGCAGGTCCGGGCGCACAAGCGTCCCGGGCGTCGTGCAATCCCCGCCTCGTGCCGCGTGCCCTGGCGCACGCGCCTCTGTTCGCCAACAGTGGTCCCATGGCGTGCACGAAAGGGCGAGGCGATGCCCACTGGCACTGCGCTCACTAGCACCGCACTTGCGTGCCGTGCAAGTGCGGCGGGCGCGCACATCGTCCCGACCCAGCACCTGCGGTCTGGGCAGGTGTGTCCTTCGGGAGCGCCAGTGCAAGTGTCGCCCCTACGACAGCTTCGACGCGCCCTTCCTCGACCCAAATGCCCCGCCGCGGGGGCGTTCCATGGAATGCCCCTACTCCGTCGAGGGTTGGAGGCATGCCTGGTTTGCGTGCGGCGCGCGGGTTCGCGGCTCTACCCGGCGACGGAAATCCGCGCCAACTACGCCCTCAGGCCCCAGCGAGTACGGTCGCGGTCGGTGTTGAACGAAGAATGAGAACCGTAGGGGGAACTCTCAGACCTGGGTGAAGTGCTCGGCTTCCAACCTCTTCCAGTCGGGGTCCTCCGGTAGGCGGATGAAGGGCGCCAGGAGCGGATAGGCCCGGCGGAGGGCCTCGGCCAGCTGCAGCGCCAGCCGGCGGATGGAGAAATGCGCGTTGGAGCCCGAGCGAAGCTCGCAGAAATGGAACGCTTCGCGAAGGTTGAGGGTAAGGAGCACCCGCCGGTTGAATCCGTTGGGGACGATGTAGGCCGCCACTCCGGGGCTCCAGAGGGCCAGCGAGCGATATGCCGCCGCGGATCGCTCCATCGCATCGCGATAGGCGCCCTCGAAACCGGCCTGCGTGATGAGCTTCGGCACGGCGTAGCCCAATTCGGCGGTGAGGCGCTGGGGAGTCTGCGTCATCATGCGATGGCGCTTCAGCTCGAAGTAGGCCCCCTGATCAAGCGTGGCCTCGACCGTGAGCACCGTATGCTCAAGCGCCCGCAGGGGGACGTCGAAACGCCCCATCCCTCCCAACACCTCTTCCGCGAGCGCCTGTCGGTCGGCCCGCGTCATCGAGCGAACTTGCTCCAGAAGGCGCGCCGCCGACCCTGAGGCGTGTGGGTAGAGCGCCGCAACCAGAACGCGCACCTCTCCCTCGTCATCGTGGCTGATCAGCCGCACGCCCTCTTTCCAGGGATCCTCTAGAAGGAGCGAAGCCTTCGCCTCCAGGGCCGACTCCGTCTGCGCCAGATAGTCGGAGGGCTCGGCATACTTGAGCAGCGTAGGCACCTCGGCCCGGGCGATCTCCTTGAGCTCCTCGGCGATCCGCCTCACCTCGGCGAGGGGGTGGGCCAGCATCTTGCGCAGCGCGTGCTCCACGGTGCGGGCGTTGGCCGTCATGCCGACATTGGCCAACGCGGCCGCCGGGAGCAGAAAGCGGCAGGCATCGACGTAGCGAGAGCGGATGCGCCCGTCCCAGCGCTCATCGCTCTCCCCCTCGCGCTGCGGCGCCATCACCTGCACCGCCGCCCTCGCCGCCCCCAGCGATTCGCGGTAGGCGGCGAAGAGGGAATCGCATGTCTGGCGGTAGAGCGCCTCGTGCACGGTCCCTTCGATTTCCTCGGGGACGTAGTAGTGGCCGGCCTCCCATTTCTGGTAGCGCGTCGATTTCTCGGTGTAGGAGGCGAGCCGATGCGATTCGATCGACTCGATGGCCAAGCGCGAGACGTTCTCGAAAGCGATGTGCAGGACGGCGTGTTCGGCCACGGAGGCGTGACCGTAGCCCACGACCCACTTCTCGTGGAACTCGGCCGACCTCTCGTCGGTGAGCTCGGCCGCGATCTCATCGAAGGAAAGCGGCGATCGAGAGGTCTTGGCGAAGGCGACGGCGATCGTCTCCGGGCTGAGTTGGCGCGGGCTGAGAAGATAGATTCGCCGGCCCGGCACTTCACGCATTTCCGCCCTCCCCGTGGGCAGCCAGGATCACCCGGGCGCGCCGGATGTCGCGCTGAATTTGCTCGAGGAGAGCCTCGGGCCCGTCGAACTTGCGCTCGTCGCGCAGGCGCTCGATGAAGATCAATCGAAGCGTGCTCCCGTAGAGATCGCCCTCGAAATCCAGGAGATGGGCTTCGACAACCGGCTCGTGGGCGCCCCCTTCGAAGGTGGGCCGGACGCCGATGTTGGCCACGGCGTGCAGCCGGCGCCCGGGCACCTCCGCCAGGCAGGCGTAGACACCCGCTCCTGGGACCGCCCGCTCCTGGGCGACGGCCAGGTTGGCGGTGGGAATGTTGAGGGATTTCCCCCGGCCCGCCCCCTGGATCACTGTCCCCGGCAGGGTGAATGGTCGGCCCAGATAGGAGGCTGCCCGGGCCACATCCCCGGAGCGGAGCGCCTCGCGCACGCGCGTCGAGCTCACCACCTCCCCGCCCACGAGCACTGGAGGCATCACATGGAGCCGGAAACCTCGCCGCGTGGCGGCCTGCTCGAGGAAGACTACATTCCCCTGGCGCCGGTACCCAAGGGCGAAATCCTCTCCGACCCAAAGATCGCGGAAGTGCAGATGGTGTGTGAGTTGGTCGAGGAACTCGTCGGCGGTGACCTCTGCCAGGTCGTGATCGAAACGCTGGGTGATGACCATATCGACGCCGGCCTCATCCAGCAGGGCGGCGCGCTCCTCGGGCGTTGTGATGTAGAACGCCGGGGCGCGCCCCCGCAGAACCACCGAAGGATGAGGGTAGAAGGTCACCACGACCGCCGGAACTCCTTCGGCCCGGGCGCTCTCGACCAGGGCGCGTATCAGGGCGCGATGGCCGAGGTGAACGCCGTCGAAGGAGCCGATGGTGAGGGCGCATCCGTCGAGATTGGCCTGCGCGAGGTCCGAGACGCGCTGAATCGGGGCCCTCACGCCATGAACACCTTGCGGGGATGCCACTCGCCTGATTCTTCGACGGCCTCCAGAATCGCCAGCAACTCGCCGTCGGCGCCAACGGCCTTGGCCATTCCGTGCGAGCCGGGCGCCGCAGCGATGCGATGGCCGAAGCGGATGCGCTCCAGATCTTCGCCCGCCACAACAACGGCGGGGACGTCGGGCAGGGCGTCCGCCGCCGAGAGGACGTACTGCTCCCACTTGCCCGTAAGGAAACCGACTTCGAGCTTAGGCAGCACGACCGCGTCCTCAATTGTGAAGGGTCCGGCGCGCGTCCGGCGGAGCCCGGCCAGGTGGGCGCCGGCGGAGAGCTTCTCGCCCAGTTCGTTGGCAAGCGATCGAATGTAGGTCCCCGCCGAGCAGTTGACAGTGACCACCAGGTCGGGCGGATCGAAAGTGACCACGTCGAGGTTGTAGATGGTCACCTTGCGGGGCCCCAGCTCCACCTCCTCCCCGGCCCTGGCCATCTCGTAGGCCTTGCGCCCCTTCACCTTGATGGCGCTGAAAGGAGGCGGCACCTGCTCGATCTCGCCGACAAACGCCGGCAGGGCCGCCTGGATCTCCCGCAGGCGGGGGACCTGGCCCGTCTGGCGCACGACGTCGCCGTCGGCGTCATAGGTGCGGGTGGAGCTGCCAAAGCGGATCACGGCCTGGTAGGCCTTGACCGAAGTCGAGAGGTATTCACTGAGGCGGGTGGCGGCGCCCAGGCAGAGAACCAGCACGCCCGACGCTCTCGGATCGAGCGTGCCGGCGTGCCCCACCTTTCGGATCTTCGTGCCCCTGCGAACGAGGCTGACGATGTTGTGGGAGGTCGGCCCCACAGGTTTGTCGACGATGATGAGCCCGTAATCCTTCATGGATGTGACCCCGACGATGTGTGCAGGAATGCTCGGGCAGAGTGGAGAACTCTCGTGCGGATCTCGTCCAGATCTCCTTCAATCATCGCCCCGGCGGCCGGTTCGTGCCCCCCGCCCCCGAAGGCTTGAGCCAGCCGGGCCACGTCAATGCCGGCGGCCGAGCGCCAGCTCACCTTGACCTTGCCTCCCGGCTGCTCCACAAACACCAGGGCGATCCGGGCGCCATCGAGAGTGGTGAGCAGGTTGATCAGGTCGGCGTCGTCCGTGCCGAAATACATTGTGGCGCGCCGGTCTTCCTCCGTGAGGCTGGCCCAGACGATCCCGTCGTCCCATCCCAGGCTCGAGAGCCCCCGCCCCCAGTAGCGCGCCGCCGGGATCGTCCGACGGTTGAGGCCGCGATCGTAGACCTCCGCCAGCGGCGCGCCGAGCTCGACGAGCGAGGCGGCCAGGCGAAGCACCTTGGGGGTGACGTTGTCGGTGCGGAACCCCACGGTGTCGGTGACCAGCCCGGTGAGCAGGCAGGTGGCGATCGCAGCGTCGATCGTGCCGCCGACGGCCGAGGCGTAATCGTACAACACTTCGGCCGTCGCCGCGGCTCCCGGTTCCACGAGGTTGACGCGCGCGAAGCGGGTATTGGTGGCGTGGTGATCCACGTTGATGTCCGGCCGCCGGCCAAGCTGCTCTTCGCTCAAGCCAAGCCGGGCGAGATCCGAGCAATCGACGGCGATGAGGAGATCGGCCTGTTCCTGAGGCGCCCTGCGGATGCGATCCGCGCCGGACAGGAAGGAGAAGCGCGCCGGCGCTCCATCCGCCAGGATCGGGGTCGCCTTCTTGCCGGCGGCGTCCAGGAGAAGAGTGAGGGCCAGGAGGGATCCAATTGCATCGCCATCCGGCCGGACGTGACTGATCACGAGGACGGTGTGCGCCGGAGCGAGAAGCCGTTCCGCCGCCCGCACCTCATCCTCGAGCACGCTTCTCTCCTCGCTTCGGGCGGTCGTCGGCCTTCAGAGAAGCGAGCAATTCCTCGATCCGCGCCCCTCGCTCCGCCGAGGCGTCCCAGCGGAATCGCAGCCGAGGGAATGATCGCAACGCAATGCGCCGCGCCAGTTCGCTCCGAAAAAAACCTCGCGCCCGGATCAGGGCCGTCATGACGTCCTTCTGGGCCTCCGCCTCCGCCATCGTCACGTGGATGGTGGCAAAGGCCAGCTCCCGGTCCACGTCGATGCCCGTCACGATCAGGCCTTCGAGCCGCGGATCGGAGACCTGCCTCAAAAGGATTTCGGCAAGCTCTTCCTGCATCCGTGTGCCAATGCGGCGGGACCGGGCCTCGCTCGTCATCGGCGCGCCTTACTCAGCGGCTACCTGCTCCGTGGTGTAGCACTCCACGACGTCGCCCGCCTGGAAATCGGAGAAGCCCTTGACCCCGATCCCACACTCAAACCCCTCGCGCATCTCGCGCTCATCTTCCTTTTCATGCTTGAGCGACGAGATCGTGCCGTCGAAGATTTCGTCCTGTCCCCGCAGCACGCGAGCCCGCGCGCCGCGGCGCATTTCTCCCTGGACGACAAGCGAGCCGGCGATATTGCCCAACTTCGGGATACGAAAGACCTTCCTCACTTCCGCCCGCCCCAGCACCACTTTGCGCGTCTCCGGAGCAAGCAGCCCCTTGAGCGCCTTCTCGACGTCTTCCGTCAGGCGGTAGATGATGTCGTAGAGGCGGATGTCCACCCCTTCGGCCTCGGCCATGCGCCGGGCTCCGGGATCGGCCATCACGTTGAAGCCGATGACGATCGCGTCGGAAGCCGCCGCCAGCATCACGTCGTTCTCGCCGATGTTTCCGGTGGCGGCGTGCAAGACGTTCACTTTGATCTCGCCGGCGCTCAGATCCCGCAGGGAAGAGACAATGGGCTCCAGCGAGCCTTGAACGTCGGCCTTGACGATCAGGCGCAGCTCCTGAGTCTCGCCCTTTTGAAACGCGTCGAAGACCTGTTCGAGAGTCTTGGCTGCGCGCGGCCGTGTGGCCGCCTGCTGGGCGGCCAGGCGACGCTCGGCGACCAGCGTGCGGGCCTCGCGCTCGGAAGCGGCCGTGATGAACACCTCGCCGGCGTCGGGGACGTCGGAGAGCCCGAGCACGGAGACGGGGGTCGACGGCGTGGCATCCTGCACGGCGTTTCCCTGGAAATCGGCCATCGCCCGCACGTTGCCGGACGCCTTCCCGGCCAGCAGGATATCGCCCACCCGCAACGTGCCGTTCTGGACCAGCAGCGTCGCCACCACACCTTTGTTGCGGTCCAGCCGGGCCTCGATCACCGACCCAAACACCCGACCTTTGGGGTTGGCTTTGATCTCCGTGGTATCGGCCACAAGGAGAATCGCCTCAAGCAGGTCTTCGATCCCGGTACGTTTCTTGGCCGAGACGGGGACGACCAGCGTATCTCCGCCCCAATCGTCGGGGATCAGCCCGAGATCGGCCAGCTGTTGCCGGACGTTATCGGGATTGGCGTTGGGCTTATCGACTTTGTTCAGGGCGACGAGGATACGCACGCGGGCGGCCTTCACATGGGCCAGCGCCTCTTTCGTTTGCGGCATCACGCCATCATCGGCCGCCACGACCAGCACGGCGATATCCGCGCCTTGCGCGCCCCGGGCGCGCATCGCCGTGAAAGCGGCATGGCCCGGCGTATCGAGAAAGGTAATGAGCCGATCCCGATGGCGAACCTGGTAGGCGGCGATCCGCTGGGTGATCCCGCCCGCCTCGCCCTCGGCGACGTTGGTCTCCCGTATGGCGTCGAGCAGCGTGGTCTTCCCGTGATCGACGTGCCCCAGGATGGTCACCACGGGAGGCCGTGGGACGAGGGAGGCCGGATCTTCATCGCCGATGATCCGGCGCCATTCGGGCGCCGCCGTCCTTTCCTCGGCCTGCTCGGCCTCGGGCGCGGCCGCCGGCCGAGCCTCAAAGCCAAACTCCTCGATCACGATGGCCGCGGTGTCGTAATCGATCTGCTGATTGATGTTGGCCATCACGCCGTTGGCCATCAGCTGTTTGATCACGTCGATCGGGCTGGCTTCGATCCGGGCGGCCAGATCACGGACGGTGAGGCTGGCGGGGATCTCGATCACCTTATGGCCGTTCTCGCTCATCACGCACCTCCGGCTGGCAAGCCGACCGCGGCGAGCGAGCGGGCCAGGCGGGCTAGTGGGGCCGCATGGTTCGCATCACTCGACTTCGCGTTTTACGATCCGCGAGCCTGGCTTCAGCCATGGCTCTCGCCCTGCAACGAAGCGGCGTGTGCCGCCAGCGCCTGGCGCACCTCAGGGGAGATCTCGGTGCGCAGCGCTCGGGCCAAGGGCCCCCGGAGCGCCGCCTCCCAACACGACCTCTGATCGTGAAGGTAGGCGCCCCGCCCTGGGGCCTTGCCCGTCGGATCCACCCCCACCCCCTCCGGGCCGCGCACGACGCGGATCAGGGACCGCTTGGCGATCACCTGACGGCACCCCACGCAGGTCCGCTGAGGAACGTGCGGTTGGCGGCGCGGTTTCGCGGATGGCACAGCAGCTGTCTCGCGGTCGGCGATTGCCTCGCCTATTCCTCGAATTCCTCTATGTCGCCCAGCTCACCCGCTCGGCCCGGCTTCCGGCGGCGCTTGACGACCATCTCTCCGAGTTTCTCATCAAACTCGACGACGCGGGCGCCCTTCTGGCCCTTCTTGCGCTTCTTGCCGGCGGCCACGGACGCCTCGGCTTCCTCTTCCTCTTCGTCGGCTTCCACAACCGTTCCGACCTCGAAGGTGACGGGCAGTGGCACCGCCTCCGCCCCGACAGCACCTTCGGCCGGGACCGCGGCCTCTGTCGGCATCTCGGCCCCCTCGGCCTCGACCTTGGCAGCCTCGGCTCCCGCTTCGGCAGGGGCCGCCTCCTCGGGCACGGCCTCCGCCACCGCGGCGGGCTCGGGAACGGCAGCCTCCGCAGCCTCCGGGGCCGCCTCTTCGATCACCTCGGGCGGAGCCTCAACGACCGGCTCCGGATAGGCAAACGCCCGGAGAACCTCTTGAATCTCTTCCATCGACTTCGGCCCGATGCCGTCCAGACCTAGGATGGCATCGGGCTCCATGCCCATCTTCTCGAGCACCTGGCCAGCAATCACGTAACCGGCTTCACCGAGAATGGTGAGCAGCCGATCGCTCAAGCCGACCTCGGCGAGGGCCGTCTGGAAGGCGCCGACCGGGATCCCTGCTCTCACCTCCGCCAGCTTCTCCGCCCTCGCTTGCCGTGCGGCGCCCTGGCGGACCCGCACCTCCCGCTCCACCCGCTCGACGAAAGTCGTCAGAACCTGGTACTCCTCGGGGGTCACCGGGCGGTTCTCGGCCTTCTTGAGAAGGATGGCCTCCACCTGCTGCATTGCGTTCGCTTCGCGCTCGGCCAGGTCGGCGTACGCGGGGTCGGAGGTCAGTCGGCGCAACGACTCGGCGGCGGCTTCGGGCAGGCTCTTGATATCCACCCGCCAGCCGGTGAGCCGGGCGGCCAGCCGGGCGTTCACCCCGGCGCGGCCGATCGCCAGGCTTAGCTGGTCTTCGGGCACAACGACCATCGCCGTCTTGCCGCGCTCAGGGTCTTCATCCAGGTAGACGCCCGAGACGCGCGCCGGGCTGAGCGCCTTGGCGATAAACGCGGCGGGCTCCGGGTTCCACTCGATCACGTCGATCTTCTCGTCGTTGAGATCGCGCACAATCGACTGGATGCGCACTCCGCGCAGCCCGACGCATGCCCCCACGGGGTCGATCCCTTCGCGCAGCGCGGAGACGGCCACCTTGGCCCGCTTGCCCGCCTCGCGGGCAATCGCCCGGATTTCCACCAGACCCTGATTGATCTCGGGTACCTCCATCTCCAGGAGGCGGCGAAGCATGTTGGGGTGGGTGCGGGAGACGACGATCACCGGCCCCCGGGACGACTTGCGGACTTCCAAGACGTAGACCCGGATCCGATCGCGCGTGCGGAAGCCCTCTCCCGGGATCTGCTGGTTGCGTGGCAGGAGCGCCTCGGCCCGTCCTAGGCCCACCGTCACCGCCTGCGGCGTGATCGAGTGGACGGTGCCGTGCACCAGGTCCCCTTCCCGTTCGATGAACTCCAGGTACTGCGCGTCGCGCTCGGCCTCCCGCAGGCGCTGTAGGATGACCTGCTTGGCCGTTTGCGCCGCCACCCGTCCGAAGTCCCTGGGCGTGGAGACGACCATTACCATCCCCCCCAACTGCGCCTCCGGGTCGACCTGGCGCGCGTCTTCCAGGGCGACTTCGGTGAGAAGGTTTTCCACCGATTCGACGACTTCCTTCTCGGCGTACACCTGAAACTCGCCGGTCTCCGGGTTGAACCGGGCCTCGACGTTTTGGGCGCTGGAAGCATTCACCGAGCGACGGTAGGCGGAGACGAGGGCCGCCTCCAGGGCCTCCATCACGACCTCGCGAGGCAGCCCGAAGCGCTCGGTAATCTCGTTGAATGCCAGTCGAAACTCACTCTTCATGCGATGACTTTCCCTTACCGGGGCTTGCGCGTTCTGAGTATCAAGAAGAAAAGTGGGGGCAACCCACTTTTCCGAAGACAACCATAGCAGTACCCCAGCATGGGTATTCTAACATGCTCCCCGAGGGGACGCAAGGGTCATCCGCGTGCCGGCCCCTTTCCGCTCCGTGGCCGATCGGGAGCTGTCCGGCGGGCGGCACGCCGCCGGCTCCCGCCAACGGCCGAAGGTGCCGGGCGATCTTCCCGGTGCGAGCCGCCCGCCGGAGTTATGAAGGGTCCTGGCCGCTCTTCGACCTTCCGCTGCCCTGCACGGCCTTCGCCCCATTTCGGGCGAAGCATCCCCCCCCGATAACGTCAGCCCGAGAGACTGTGAACGAATCGGACGAGGACTTGCGCAAGCCTCCAGCGGGTCAAAGTGCACTGAGGGATTGCCCCTCTCTTTGGCACCATTCCACCTCACCCCCCTGACCCCCCTCTCCGCGTGGCACGACTTTCCCGCCCAGCGTGTCAAAGCGGAGAGGGGGGATGAAGGCCTAAGGAGGCAAGGGGCGGCTCCGCCGCCCCTTGCCTCCTTAGGTAACCTCCCCTCCCCCGGCAGATCTTCATCGGCAGCCAATTCGAGCAAATGCCGGGGGAGGGGTTGGGGGTGGGGGCGTCGCGAGACCCCCGACTACCGCGAGGGCCTTGATGAGCAGCTCCCGACATTCGTTCACAGCCTCTGAGGCTGCCGGAGGCAGCCGAAGGACAGGCCTAGGGATGACGCTAAGATGGGCTGCAGTCTCCAACCAGGGCGAAACGTGGAGTCGAGGCTTCAGCCGGAATGCGGGCGAGGCACCGGAAGGGCCCGATGGTTCGCCCCCACGCAACTTTGCCGGGGCCGCCTTGCCCCGATCCAGGAGCGTCTCCGCGCCCATGACATAGCCGAACGGAGTGAACGGGCGGAGGGCCGGTGCGATCCTCGCGCGCGCTCGGGCCCGGCCCGGTCTCGGAAGCCCAGCCGATTGACGCCGCCTCGTGGAGACCGTATCATTCCGGCGGCGCCGCGCATGCGCCGTGAGGTGGCTCCATGGAAGTCGGACAGGTCCGCCGGATCGACATCGATGACGAGATGCAGCAGGCGTATCTCGACTACGCCATGAGCGTCATCGTGGCGCGCGCTCTCCCCGACGCCCGGGACGGGCTGAAGCCCGTCCACCGCCGCATCTTGTATGCGATGCACGATATGGGGATCCGTCCGGATGCAGACTTCAAGAAGTCGGCCCGCATTGTCGGGGAGGTGCTGGGCAAATACCACCCTCACGGCGATATGGCGGTCTACGAGGCCATGGCGCGGATGGCCCAGGATTTCTCGATGCGCCTGCCTCTGGCGGAGGGCCAGGGCAACTTCGGATCGGTCGACGGCGACGCGCCTGCGGCCATGCGCTACACCGAGGCCCGTCTCACTCCCCTGGCCATGGAAATCCTGGCCGACATCGAGAAGGATACGGTCGACTTCCTCGACAACTTCGACGGAAGCCTCAAGGAGCCTGCCGTCCTTCCCTCGGGAATCCCAAACCTTCTGGTCAACGGCGCTACGGGGATCGCCGTCGGCATGGCAACGTCGGTGCCGCCGCACAACCTGGGTGAGGTGTGCGATGCCCTGATCTTCATGCTCGAAAACTGGACGAAGCTCGAGCAGGTGAGCGTGGAAGACCTGATGCGCTTCATCCCGGCCCCCGATTTCCCCACCGGAGGCATCATCGTCACCGGGAAGGGGGAGGGCGAGGGCCTGCCCGCGGCCTACGGCACCGGCCGCGGCCGGATCAGCCTTCAGGCCCGGGCGCATATCGAGGAGATGGGCCGCGGCCGCTCCCGCATCCTTGTCACCGAACTACCCTACCAGACCAACAAGGCCGCGCTGATCGAGCGCATCGCCGAACTGGCTCGCGCCGCTGAGATCGAGGGCATCGCCGACCTGCGCGATGAATCCGACCGGCAGGGAATGCGCATCGTCATCGAGCTGACCAAGACGGCGGAGCCGGAGAAGGTGCTGGGCCAGCTCTACCGCCGCACCCCGATGCAGGGCACGTTCAGCATCATCATCCTCGCCCTCGTCGAGGGCGAGCCGCGCCTGCTGAGCCTCAAGCAAGCACTGCGCGTCTACATCGAGCACCGCCTGGAAGTGGTCCGCCGCCGAGGTCAGTTCGACCTCCGGCGTGCTCGCGAGCGGGCGCATATCCTCGAGGGGCTGCAGACCGCGCTCGAGCACCTCGAGGAGGTCATTCAGATGATCCGCTCCGCCCGCGACGCCGACCTGGCGCGCGAGCGCCTGATCCGCCGCTTCCGGCTGAGCGAGCCGCAGGCGAACGCCATCCTCGACATGCCCCTTCGGAGGCTGGCCAGCCTCGAACGCAAGAAGATCGACATCGAATACAAGGAGAAGTTGGCCCAGATCAAGGAACTGGAGGCGCTTCTGGCCTCGGACAAGAGGCTGCGAGCCGCCATCGCGGCCGAGATCGCCGAGGTTCGGGGCAAGTACGGCGATCGCCGGCGGACACAGATCGTCCAGATGGCCAAGGGGAAACGGGGCCAGCGTGTGCTCACCGCGACCGACCTTGCGGATCTCACGCCTGTGAAGGAGACCTGGGTTGTCGTGACCTCGGAAGGACTGATCTCGCGCACTGCGACAGCGCGATTGCCGCGCCTCGCGGGGCGGAGCGCTCCGGGCCTCCTCATCGAGGCGACGGGACGAGACAACCTCTATCTCTTCGACGCCCGGGGAGAGGCCGCCGCCGTTCCCGTTCACACGCTCCCCGAGTGCGAGGATCCCGCTCAGGGTTCCCCGCTCGCGGGCCTGACGCCCTTCCCCCAGGGGACGGACGTGGTGGCCGGGATCGCCCTTCCCCCGGACAAGATCGGGCCGCAGGCCCCCGAGGGCTACCTGGTGCTGTGTACGATTGGTGGAACGGTGAAGAAGATCCCCCTCGTCTGGGTGCCGGGAGCCTCCGGAAGGAGATTCACGGTTGCCAATGTGAGTGAAGGGGATCGCCTGGGCTGGGCGCGCCTGACCACCGGCGGGGACGACCTGGTGCTTGTGAGCTCCGGCGGGCTCGCCATCCGCTTCTCGGAGAGCGAGGTGCGGCCTATGGGCCTGGCGGCTGCGGGTGTGGCAGGCATGCGCGTGGAGGCGGGCGCCCAGGTGGTGGGAATGGACGTCTGCCGTCCGGACGCCGAACTGTTCCTCCTTTCTGCCGACGGACGGGCAAAACGTACCCCGCTGAAGGACTTCCCGAGGCAGGGCCGCCATGGGAAAGGTGTGCTCACCTGGAGATCGGAAGAGGAGATCGACCTCGCCGGCGCCTGCGCCGGCCTGGCCGAAGACCGGGCCGTCGTCCACATGGCGCGGGCTGCTGCCCGTTCGATCCGCCTCGGCGACGCCCCGCGCCGCGCCCGGGCGGGGAGCGGGAAAGCGCTGTTCGATGTGAAAGAGAACGACCGCGTCGTGAGGCTCACACCAACCATCGGCCGGACCGTCTTCGCCGAGCCGGAAGCCAGGACTCTCCCCTCTGAGAGCGGTGGACGCCGGAAGACGAGAGCCCCAAAGGGGAAGAAGCGCCAGGCCGCGAAGAAGGCCGGGCAGAGGCAGCCCGCCTCCGGAAAGCGTACGCCATCGAAGACCGCGGCGAAGCGCCCCGCGCGCAAGAAACCGGCCCGAACGAAGAGGGGCGGCCCGCCCCAGCACAAGAAGTAGCGAGATGGACGGAGCAGGCCGTGGGAGCCCGAGGCCTGCGCCATGACCGCAGTGGCCTGAGCATCCCTCACCCCGGCGCCACCGCAGATGGTTCGGGAGGAGGCGCCCTGGCGCGCCGATCTGGGGGCACATCCGGTGGAATGGATCACGCGTCTACGGACGAAGTGGGCCGGCGCCCGTTGACTTCGGCCAACGGACGACGTTGTCGTCGTCCAGTCCGGCCTGGCCCGAGGGGAGCGAACGCGGCCGAGTGAGCACCCCTTGCGGGTTGAACCTTCGGCGATCGCGGTTGTGGTCACCACGGTGATACGTCTTCTCGGAGCACAAGGAAGGGAAAAGCATCCGGTGGACAAGTGGAGAGCGGCGCTCCGACTCGATCCGGTGCCGGCGCTCGCGGCCTCTGAGGATGCAGCGCTCGCCTGGCATCTCCAGGCCGAAGTGCTCGACAGCGGCGTTCCTTCGAAGGACGCCCTCTGGGAGCTGCCCGACGTCAGAAAGATTCTGAAGAAGCAGCAGCCGGGTGGCTTCTGGCGCTACCCCAAGCAACCCCCGCCGCCCACAGGCAACTACGATCTTCTGGAAACCTTCCGCCAGCTTCGAGTCCTTGTGCAGGTGTATCAACTCGATGCGGGTCACCCCGCTCTTGCGAGCGGCGTCGAGTGGGTGTTGAGCTGCCAGACCGCTGATGGCGATATCCGGGGGATCCTTGGGAATCAATACATGCCGTACTACCACGGCATGATCCTAGCGCTGGTGATCGAGGCTGGCTACGGGGATGACCCTCGAATCGAAGCCGGCCTTGAGTGGCTTCTCCGGATGCGGCAGGATGATGGAGGTTGGATTGTCCCGGCCCAGGCTGTGCCGCCAGCCAGGAAGACCCTGTCCTTCTGGAATGAGGCGCCGCTTGCACCGGATCGGGCCAGGCCGAATTCGCATCTGGCCACAGGCATGGCGCTTCGAGCCCTGGCGGTCCACCCTCGGTTCCGAAGGCGCAAAGAGGCGCGCGCAGCCGCGGAACGTCTCAAGGAGAGCTTCTTCCGCGCGGAGAAGTACAACGACCGCAAGGCGCCGGGGTATTGGACTAAGCTTGGTTTCCCCTACTGGTGGACCGATCTCCTGATGGCGCTCGATTCGGTCACTTTGATTGAACCAGGTGCTGAGGACCCGCATGTCGCCGCTGGCGTC
>DATEAV010000184.1:0-6421 GCA_035288185.1 Anaerolineales bacterium
GCCTTCTTTGTGCCGTGGACCGAGGACGTCTGGTACGTCGCCGCCATCACCGGCGCCCAGGAGACAGCCGATGCGCTCGGCGTGCAGCTCGATGTCTACGACGCCGGCTACACGGTGGAGACTCAGATCCAGCAGTTCGACACCGCTCTGGCCTCGGACCCGGATGCCATCGTGCTTTCCTCGGTGGATCCGGCGGCGATGGTCCCGAGCGTCGAGGCCGCCCACGAGGCGGGCATCATCGTGGTGGACTACGACCGGCCGCTGTGGACTACAACGGCGCTCGACGCGCTGCTGATCCTCGATACGCCGGGCATCGGCACGCAGGGCGCCACCACGATCGTGGATTACCTCACCGCCAAGTATGGGGAGCCGAGAGGCACCGTGATCCGGGCCTTCGGCGACCTCGCCGATACGTGGGTGACCGACATCTCCTCCGGTTGGGACCCGGTGATGGCCCAATACCCGGACATCACCGTCCTGGAGGCCACCAGCGGGCCGTGGGAGCCCGAGCAAGCTGCCGCCAACGTCGAGCAGCTCCTCGTCACCCATCCCGAGGTGGATGCCATCTTCCTCGACAGCGACTGGCTGGGGTCCGGAATCACCGCCTACCTGGAGACCGGCGGATACGGCCGGGTCGGCGAGGACAACCATATCTTCTATGTGGGCGTGGGCGGCATGCCGCAGGCTCTTGAGTACATCCGCGAAGGCTGGATGGACCTGACCATCAACAACCCCGTCCCAGACTTCGCCGGCGCGGCAATCGAGGTGGCCTACGCGCTGGCCACTGGCGAAGCTCTCGGGGACGAATGGGTCCAGGAAGGCGCGCCCTGGTCGCCGGCCGCAATCACGATGGCCGTGCCGACGGACGACAAGCCGTACGCCGGACCGGTCCTGAACATGCAGAACTTCATCGTCGATCTCAGCAACGTGGACGATCCCACGTTGTGGGGGAACATCGTCGCCGCGCAGTAAGCTCGTAGAGCGCAGACAAGCGCGGGCTGCCGGCCTCGACCACGGATGGGCCGGCAGCTCGCCCACTGACAAGGGGTGACGAGCATGAGCGTTGAGGCGCCGAGGATGAGAGTTGGACGGCTGCGGTCCTGGTGGCAGCGGCCGGAGATACGCGATGGGATCCTGGATAACCTGATCTGGCTGATCCTGGGCATCGCCCTGATCGGGTTTTCGTTTATCCCAGGCTACTTCACCCCGCCGGTTCTCATCAATGTCTTGCTTCACTCAACCTTCCTGGGAGTCCTGGTGATCGGCGAGACGCTCTGCCTGCTCACCGGGAACTTCGATCTGTCGGTTGAGTCGGTCCTGGCCTTCGCGGCCATGTTCGCCGCCATGCTGATGGGGACGCGCCCGCCGACGCCGGGGTGGGGCCTGAGCCCCGTGATTGCGCTGCCGGCCATGATGGCAGTGGGGATGATGATCGGCGCCTTCAACGGGTTGTGTGTGACCAAGCTCAAGATCAATCCGTTCATCGTCACCCTGGCCACGATGATCGTCTTCCGGGGGCTTACGATCATCTTCACCATGAGCGAGGCCGTCATTCGCTTCCCGCCTCTCTATGGCGATGTGGCGTCGATCAAGCTGGGCCCGATCCCTCTCCTGGTGATCCTGACCCTCGGCCTGTACTTGTTCTTTCACTTTCTCATCACCCGGACCCTCTACGGCCGCAAGCTGTTCGCGGTGGGCGGGGATCGGGAGGTTTCGTTTGCCTTCGGGCTCCAGCCCGATAAAGTCGTTGTGACCGCATTCGCTCTGAGTGGACTGCTGGCCGCGGTGGCCGGCTGGTTCCTCTCGGCCCGCATGGATGCGGCCTTGCCCGGCATGGCCGAGGGCATGACCTTCGACGTCATGGCGGCGGCGGTCATCGGAGGGGTGAGCCTGAAGGGGGGCAAGGGCTCGATGGTGGGAGCGCTGGGAGGAGTTCTGCTCCTGGGCGCCATCAATGCCGCCCTGACGGTGGCCCTCGTCTCTCCCTACTGGTACCGCATCGTGCGAGGCATGGTGATCTTCGTGGCGGTGGGGCTGGATACGCTCAAGGGACGGTTGCGCTAGGAGGGATGGGATGGCAGACGAAATCCTTCTAGAGCTCAGAGGGATCAACAAGAGCTTCGGTGCCGTCAGGGCCCTCGTCGATGTTGATTTCCGGGTCCAATCCAACGAGATCGTCGGCCTGGTGGGCGACAATGGGGCGGGCAAATCGACCCTGGTGAAAATCGTGTCGGGGGTTGTGCAGCCCGACGCCGGCCAGATCTTCTTCCAGGATCGGGAAGTGAGCATCCGCAACCCGGACGATGCCAAGGCGCTTGGCATTGAGACGCTCTATCAGAACCTGGCGCTGATCAACAATCTGGACGTGGTCGCCAACATGTTCCTGGGCCGCGAACTGGTGAGCGTCTGGCCCCTGGGGCTGATCCGGGTGCTGCGCTCGCGGGAGATGGAACGGCAGACCGATGAGATCCTCGGGCGGCTGCAGATCGGTATCGGATCCGTCCGCGAGAAGGTCGAGGTGCTCTCCGGCGGCCAACGGCAGGCGATCGCCCTCGGACGGGCGGTGGGCTGGGGCAAGCAGCTCGTCCTGCTCGACGAGCCGACGGCTGCTCTTGGGGTGCGGGAGGGGCGCCAGGCGCTTGAGCTGATCGGCCGATTGAAGGAACATGGCGTCTCGGCCGTGATCATCAGTCACAACCTGGAGCACGTCTTCTCCGTCGCCGATCGTGTCGTCGTGCTGCGCCATGGTGTGGTTCAGGGCGAGCGAAGAATCCGAGACGTCGATAGCAACGAGATCGTCTCCATGATCACCGGCACCGCCGAAATCAAGAAGCTTGAGTTTGGAGCGCCGGAGGCGCCTTAGGTGCTTGCGGAGAAAACCGGTTCCCACCTCACCCCCTTGCCGCCTCTCCGCGGACGGCCCTCAGGTACGTGAAGAAACGTGGCGGAGAGGGGGTAGAAGATCTGGGGGCTAGGGGGAGCTTTGCTCCCCCTGCCCCCCAGAAATACCGTCCCCTCCCCCTGCAGCATCCCGAGGGAAGCGGGCCTGAGTTCAAGCAGGCGGAGGGGCGAGGGGTGGGGGTTTGGCGCCCGACTGCATTTTTCCGCATTCTGCTAGGCGCCCAGGCTTGCGGCCAGGCAAAGGACAGTGACGTGACTGAAACCTACCACATGATCGAGTACATCCGCGAGGGCCCTCAAGCCCTGCGCCGAACCCTGGAAAGCAACGAGGCCGGCATCCAGTCTCTGATCGAGGAGGTCCGTCGGCGGGGCATTCAGCGGCTGGTAGTCTCCGGTGTTGGAAGCTCCTTCACGGCGGCCTTGATGGCGGCCCCGATCTTCCGCTACCATTCCTCCCTTCCGGTTCACATTCTGCCTTCGACGGCGCATGGCTACTACGCCTCCCGCCTGATCGATGAGCGCTCGCTTGTAGTCGTGGTCTCGCGCTCCGGAGAGCGCGATTGGGTGGTGAACGCGCTGAAGGAGGCCGTGGAACGGGGCGCGTATGGCGTGGCCATGACGGGCGTGGCCGACAGCCTGCTTGCCCAGCAGGGGCAGGTGACGCTACTCACTCAGGAGGGGCCGGAGATCACCTTCCCCAAGACCAAGAGCGTGGTCACCTGCGCAGGCTTGCTGATGCGCCTGGGCCTGGCGTTGGCCAGTCCAGACGACGAGGAGGCCTCGGAACGGCTGAAGACCCTGCGGGCGCTGCCGGCCAAGATGGAGAAAACCATCGGAAAGGCCGAGCCCGAAATCCGATCGCTGATGCCCACACTCGTCCCACACAAGGTGGTCGTTGTCGGCGGAACCGGCAGCAACTATGGCGTCGCCATGGAGGCGGCCGTCAAGCTGCAGGAGACCGCCTACGTGCCAACTCTGGCCGACGACACCGGAAACGTCTTCCACGGCCCTCTCGGCCCAGTCGACCGTGATTGGCTGATCATCCCCTTGGTGACCGCAATGGACTTGCGGCTCAGCAAGCAGCTCCTCCAACTGGCGGGCAGGTTCGGCGCGCATCGCATGGCTGTCGTGGAGCCGGGCCTGGACCTGGAGGGCCTGGCGGACTTTTCCGTCACGATCCCCGAGCGCGCCGATCCTCTCCTGGCGGCTCTCCTATTCTTGCCGCCGATGCAGCTCCTCACCTACTACTGGACGGTGGCCCGAGGGATGAACCCGGACGAGCCCTCGGTCATGCGCGACATGCTCGATGCCATGCTCCCGCCCGGACGAGAGGAGCCCGAGCTTCGGCGGGGGTAGACCATGACCGCCAGGATCGATGCCTTGGGATTGAAGGGCGGGTTGATCGTTTCCTGCCAGGCCGCGCGCGAGGCGCCGCTTCACGGCCCGGTGTTCATGGCGGCCATGGCGCGGGCTGCCCAGATGGCCGGCGCCGTCGGCATCCGTGCCGATGGCCCGATGGATATCGCCGCCATCAAGGGCGAGGTCGGTCTGCCGATGCTGGGCATCTACAAGATCCGCCTCCCCAGTCAGCACCCGAGAGTCTACATCACTCCGACCTTCGAATCGGCGGCCGAGATCGCCCGCCTGGGTTGTGAGGTGGTCGCCCTCCACGTGCTGCCCGAATACGACCGGGACGTGGCGGCACTCAAGGAACGGATCCGGCGGATCAAAGGCGAGCTGGATGTCCTGGTCATGGCAGACATCGCCAGCGTGACGGATGCCGTCTTCGCCGTCGAGCAGGGGGTTGATCTTGTCGCCACGACCTCGTTTCGCTACGCCTACCCCGGCGAGAAAGTTCCCGGGCCGCCCATCGACCTCATCCGCGAGCTGGTGCGCGCCGTCCCGATCCCGGTGATCGGCGAAGGCAGCTTCAAGACGCCCGAGGAGTGCGCCCAGGCGATCGAGGCGGGAGCGCATGCGGTCGTCGTCGGCACAGCGCTCACCGCTCCCGAGAAGGTCATGGCGGAGTTCGTCGAAGCGATGGCCAAGGCGCGCTAGGAAGTCCGCCCGCGGCCGAGGTGCCCCACGAAGTTCGAGATCCGGCCCTTCCATCCAGCCTTCCTGGGACCGCTGATCGACCTGATCAACGAGGCGATCAGCGGTCGCCGTTTGGCCGCTCCCGTCGTCGCTGAGGAGTTCGAGGGCAGGGTGCTGCGCCACCCGGGGTTCGAGCCGGGCGGCCTATTGCTGGCCGTTGGCGAGGGAGCCCGGCTGCTTGGAGCGGCCCAAGCCATTGTGCCGCCCACGACCATCCCGCGCTACGCCAGCCTCGTGGGGCAGGGCTTCATCTTTGGGCCCTATGCGCGGAGGGAGTGCCGCGGAGCAGGAGTGGGGCGGGCCCTGCTGACCGAGGCGGAGCGGGGCCTGAGGGAGCAGTGCCAATCCGTCTCGATCCATGGCCTGCGGGCGCCTTTCTACCACTGGCAAGAGGGACCGAGGCAGCCGTATTGTGGATCCACCGAGATGGTTGGATTGTCCGTCGAGGATGCGGCCCTCTTGGGCTTTCTGATCGCGGAGGGCTACCAGCCGCTGATGGAGCAGGAAGTCTCTCTGCTGATGCCCTTGCGCCGGCGGGACTTCGAGGCTCCTCTCGTGGAAGGCCTCCGCTTCGTCCGCGTCAGCGGGGAACATCCCTGGCCCGGCCCGGTGGCCTGGGTGGAGGGCGAAGCAGCCGGATACGGCTATGAGCGTTACGGGAAAATGGCCTACGACACATTGGCGGTTGTGCAGGCCGAGACGATCCTGGGGCACTGCCAATGGTATCCCATGCGCCAGGCGGGCAGAGCCGCCCTCTATGATCTTCGGCTGGACGCCTCCCTGAGGGGGCGAGGACTCGGGAAGGCGCTTCTCGAGGGAGGGTTGGCGGCGATGGCGGAGGCCGGCTACCGTGAAGCCGAGCTCCATGCTAGCCCACAGCGCAACCTGATTGCCTTCCGGATGTACCAGCGGCTGGGCTTCCGCGAAGTTGCGCGCTGGATCTCCCTGGAGAAAGCCTTGGGCCAGGCTCCGCGGCCGACGTCCGCTGCAATGGCCTGATGCATGGACCCGCCACCCCCGCCTTCTTGTGCCGGCCGGTGCCCCAGCGACTCCACGTGAGCATCGGCCTCGGAGCCGACTAGTTTGAGGCGAGCAACCCCCGTTTCACCAGCGCCCCTCGGGTGAGTGTTGTGAGGTCCCGTGCGTAGCGGCAGGTCCGATCATAAGTCTTGGCCGTGAATTCGTCGCGCCGCCGATGGTATTCGGCCATGGCCGTGTCCCACGCGGCTTCTCCACCCAAGAACGCGTGAAGCGCCTCAGAAAGATAGAGGGCGTGGGTCGCCGCCTGGTCGATGCCCTGGCCGGACCACGGGTCCATCACCCAGCCGGCATCGCCCACCAGCGCCCAACCCGGCCCGTAGGGGCGGCGCTTTCGGCCGGGGATGCTGCCGCTGCCGAGCACCTTCCCCACGCGGTGGGCTTG
>DATEAV010000185.1:0-11704 GCA_035288185.1 Anaerolineales bacterium
GGCGCGCCCAGGAATGGCACGCCGATATCCGACTGCCACTGCGTGAGAATCAGGGCGGGTGGATCATCCTCAAGGTCTTCAAGCAGCTGCGCAAATCGAAGGGAGTTGCCGGTGCCAGGCAAGAGAAGGTGGAGTGAAAAGACGTAGCGGGAGGGAGCACGCCGGCCGGAGAGAAAATTGAGGTCCGGGTGATCCGCCCAGATGAAGACCGACTGGGAAGGATCGCTCAGTTCGATGATCCGTTCCACGAGCGGGTCGGCGACATAGCTTCCCCCAAACGGCTCCCGCCAGAATGCCGCGAGCTCCGCCGGGCGGGGAAGCTCCCTGACGGCGACCTCGACAAGCCAGGAGAGGCCAAGTGTGCCGGCGATCGCAGCCGAAACAACGACCCAGTGAAATGCGAGCCTTCTTTCCCGGATCGCCCTGGAAGCCTCACAGATGAGGTAGGAGAGGGCAACGCTCAGCGCGGGGAGCGTGGTCAGGATGTAGTGGCCGAGCTTCCGCCCCGAGACGGTCACCATCGCCCATTCGAGCGGAAGCGCGATAACCCCGACCATGACGACCCCCGTGGCGGGGCTCGCCACTGCCGCTCTGAGGCCACCAGCCAACGTCGTAGCTTTCTCTCCCACCGCTCCAGCCCGCCAGGTGTTCCATAGAAACAGGGCGGAGGCGCCCACAGCCAGCGGCGTGACCGCAGCGAGGGGCTCATCCACGAACAGCATCCGGAATGCGCCGTAGATCCCCACGAGCGAAAAGCCTTCGGAGGAGTAGACGAAATTGAAACGCACAACGGCGTCCCATAGATTCTCGAGCGCGCCCTCGGCGGCCCAAGGGAGCGCCGCGCCGGCCAGAGGCAGCGCCATCCCAGTGCCAAATGCGGCGATACGGACCGCAGCCTCTTTCCACTGCCGTCCCAAGAGTGCCTCTCCGCTGGTCACGGCGAGCAGCGCCAGCCCGAGCGCCGAGTAGGTCGGCTTGAAGAGGATGGCAAGCGCCGTCAGCGCTCCAGCAAGAAGGAGGGTTACCGCCCGCCTGCGCTTGAAGTAGGACATCGCAACGGCCAGCACGAGCACCTGAGGGAGGAGGGCATAGACTTCCGTGAGATTCCCGCCTTGGTAGTAGCTGGGGTGGTGGACCGTCAGCACGAAGACCGCGGTCGCCGTGACGGCCGGGAGCAGGCGGCTGCATGCCCGCAAGGTGAAGAAGAGGATGAGAGTAGCGAGAGTGATCCATAGCACGCCCAGGCCCCAGATCGCCCAGGGCGTGCGGCCGCCGAGAAACAGGGCGAGAGCGTTCACGTAGAACACGCCAGGCGGCTTGGTATCGAAGACGTCTCGATAAGGGAGTTCGCCCTCGAGGATACGCACGCCGACGTAGGCGAACATCCCGCTGTCGCTGCCCATCCCCGCGAATCGCGGGCTCCACCGGATCTGCACCAGAAGGACGAGGAGCACCAATGCGATCGCAGCTCCAACGGCCCCCCAGCGGCTGTTACGCTCACCGAAAACATTTGCCCTGGGAATCCTGATCTCGCCCACGCTCATCCGCCCCGTCTCTTCACAGCCCACATTGCCATCACCGAAGGATACTACCGCCGCCAGAGATGAATGACGAGATCCTGATCGAACGTCGGCGCGCCGAAGTCATAAAGCGCCCGCAGGACCTGCGCCCGGTGATCGGTGCCGTGATTCACCAGGTGGGCCAGGACTTGCCAGACGGGGCCGCGCATCCCTCCGGGCACCTGTTCGAGATCGGCTTCCGTCAGCGCGGAAACGTATCCGGCCAAATCCCCCGAAGTTGCTTCCCAGAGCGCCATTGCTTCCGACTTCGTCGGGTAGTCGCCTGGCTGCGGACGGAACGAACGGGCATCGGCCTCCTCTTTTAGGCCTCGTAGCCAACGCGCCTGGGCGGCCGCGACGTGCACCATCTGATTGCGGATTGATCCGTGCGAATAAGGCAGCTCGTGCGTGAACTGCTCCTCCGTCAGACTGAGGATGCTCTCCCAGGCACGCCGCCACAGAGCCTGGTCATATTCGATCAGGGATTGGACGATCTCCACGGAGCTCACAGATTCCCGCCTCTCGAACGTCGTCTGAAGCCCTTCCCGCTGCCGGGGCGCCACCCGTCTTCCGGTCGGCCCTGCTCCTTTCTTCCGGGGCACTTCCTGCAGGGCCGGAATTCCGGAAGAAGCTCCCCCGGCCTTGCTTCATCTGGCATGGACTGTGGGCTCCTCCGGCGGTTACGGCCCGTCAGGGGCCCGATCGAGCAGGATCGTCACCGGCCCGTCATTGGCGATCTCCACCAGCATGTGAGCCCCGAAGGCTCCCTGCTGGGTAGGCACCCCTTGCGCGGCCAGGTGCTCGGCAAAGAGACGAACGAGCGGCTCGGCCCGTTCGGGCGGCGCGGCGTCGATGAAACTGGGTCGCCGCCCCTTGCGCGCATCGGCGTAGAGCGTGAACTGAGAGACGACGATCGCCTCGCCGCCGACATCCCCGAGGGCGAGATTGGTCTTTCCTTGCGCGTCTTCGAAGATGCGCAGGCCGGCGCATTTCTCGGCCAGCCAGCGTGCCCCTTCCGGCGTGTCCCCGTGCCCCACGCCCAGCAAGATGACGACGCCGCGGCCGATCTGCGCCACCGACCGCCCATCCACCGAGACCCTGGCCTCGCGCACACGTTGAAGAACAGCCCGCATCGTGACTGATCCGCCGTGCCGGTCTTTTAGGGGAGCCGAACGGCCTGCCGCACCTCGTCCATCGTCGCCCTGGCGATCTTCTCCGCCCGCCGGGCGCCGTCGTGCAACACATCCCAGACGTGGTCGGGGTCACCGGCAAGCTCCCCCCTTCGGCCGCGGAATGGCTCCAGATGGCGATTGAGATTCCCGGCGAAGAGCTGCTTGCAGTCGACGCATCCGATTCCCGCTCGCCGACACTCGACATCCACCGATGCCACCTCATCGAGCGAGGAGAACACCTTGTGCATCGAAAAGACGTTGCACACGTCGGGGTTCCCCGGATCTGAGCGCCGCACCCGGGCCGGATCGGTGACCATCGTCATGACCCGGCGGCCGGTCTCCTCGGGAGTGGCGGCGAGCTCGATCTGGTTGTTGAGGCTCTTGCTCATCTTCTGTTGGCCGTCGGTGCCCAACACCTTGGGGAACTCCGTGGCCTTCATCTCCGGCTCGATCAGAACGTTCGTCCCGAAGCGGTGATTGAAAGACCGCACAACCTCGCGGGCAAACTCGATATGCGGCGCCTGATCGATCCCCACAGGCACGACGTTCGCCTTGTAGAGCACGATGTCGGCGGTCATCAAGACCGGATAGCCCACAAGCCCGTAGTTCACATTGTGCGGCTGGAGGCGGGCCTTCTCTTTGAAGGTGGGCAGGTCGGTGAGCTTCCCAAGCGGCGTGACCATCGAAAGCAGGGTGTGCAATTCGGTAACAGCGGGCACGTGCGATTGGATGAAGACGATCGACTCATCCGGCCGGATTCCGGCGGCAAGCCAGTCGAGAGCCATCTCACGCGTGTTTTCCCCCAGCTCGCCGGTGCTCTCCATGGTCGTCAGCGCATGGAGGTCCACGATGCAGTAGACGCACTCGTAGTCCACTTGGAGTGCGACGTAGTTCTGGATGGCGCCGAGGTAGTTCCCCAGGTGCTGTCGGCCCGTCGGCCTGGCCCCGGAGAACACTCGGCCCTTCTTTGGGCCCAAGAGGGACCTCCTTGATAAAGAGGGCCAATGCCCTCGGTCGGCCGGCGGCCAGTGTGCCCCCTCCCCAGCGCCGCCTAGAGGCGCTTGCGGATTAGGCGGACGATTTCTCCCTCTTCGGCGTGCCGCCCGGTCTCCAGCTTCGAGTAGATCAGCTCCCCGTTGAGGCCGACCTCGAATCGGCCCCCATCGGATGGGATGATGCTGATCCCGCTGAGCCGATCCTCAAACTCTTGCAGGAGGGAGGCCATCAGACCGATGGCGCGATCCGTGTAGTGTCAGACGGCGCAGTACTCGATGGTGATCTCCACGAGATTGCCCTCCCCGGTCCATGGGACCGCCCAGGTCTACGTACGGACGCGCATCGCCGGGCCGGCCACTGCAGCGAGTATAACGCGGCTCCAACCTGGAGAACAGCCACCTCGAGACGCTCGCGCCTGCCCTCCGATGCACACCGTCGCCGGCCCGGCGCGCGGCCCCACGGCCTTGGCCCCCGGGCACGCCTGTGCGATAATGCGCCCAGTCCCCGAAAGAGGTGTGGCATGCGCCGATTGACAATGCTGCTGGCCGGCACGATCTGTGGCGCCCTGGTGGGCGCCGTGACCGCGCTCCTTCTGGCGCCCTACTCCGGTCAGGAGCTGCGCGATCGCATGGAACTGCGCGCCCGACAGATCCAAGGTGAAGTTCGAGAGGCCTATGAGACCCGCCGGGCACAGCTCGAGGCGGAACTCGAAGCCCTTCGAGCGCCGCGCACACCGGGTTAGCCGCTCACTGCGTTCTCCTCTCAGGCGGCACGTCTCCACGATCGCGGCTGGGGCCTGACAGCTCCACGCCTGTTTGCAGGGGGAGGACCACCGGGCCACCTTCGCCACCAGAAACGACGGACAGGACCCCGGAGGGGGTCCTGTCTGAAGCGGTGCGATCGCCAACAAGGAGCGGCGTTCCTACCTCAAATCGATCTGATAAGGCGCCGGCCGCCAGGTGTGGCGGACGGTGCCGATGACGAGCACGACGGCCTGTCCTGTGTCGTCCCTAAGGGTTAGCGGCATCTCCGCGTGATTGAGCTCATCGAGCTCCATCTCGGAGATGCGCGTCTCGTCTCCAAACTCCACAACCACAACCCGATAGGTTTGCGGCAGGCGATTGTAGAGCCGGATGAAGCCCTCCCCCTCCCAGCCTCCCTCGTCGTCTTCGAAGTCTTCGGTGTAGTCCAGAGCCGAGATCGAGAGGTCGTCGAGGAGCAGGCCTTCCCCGTTGACGGAGGCGTCGGTAATGTACTCGAAGCGCAGGAGAATCCTCCCCCCGGCGTAGTCGGTCAGGTTGACGGACTCTTCGATCCACACGCCCTCATTCCCACCGCCGCTGAAGCCGGTGTAGCCCCAACCGTAGGAGTTGCCGGTGGGATCCGTCGATGTGCCTGAGGGCGTCGTGAGGATTGTCCACGTTTCGCCTCCATCCTGGGAGGCCTCGAGGTAGACGTAGTCCCAATCCTCCTCGATGTCATACCAAAGCCAGTAGGAAAACTCAACCGGCCCGCTGACACCCGTCAGGTCGAGCTCACGCGTCAGGGTCATATCCGATTGGTTGCCCCGGTTGGACCAGAACGCCCAGTCTCCGGAATGCGCCTCGGCAGGGACCACCTGGGCCATGGTCGATCCCTGGAATTGCAGCGTATAGTCCCCGCCGCAGGAGAGCCCCACCAGGTCGATGCCGTACTGGTTAACCTCGCTCTGAATTGGTTGGGCAAGAGGACACTCGACGTAGCGGTCACGCACTCGGAAGGATGGAGCCGAAGGGTACTCCTCGAGGGAGAAGCGACCATCGCCGATCGATGAATCATGGAGCAGAAGTGCCACGGCGAGATCCTGAAAGACGTCGTCTCCCGTGATGGGCTCTGCTGTCCCCGGTTCCGTCATGCCCAGCGCGGCGAGGGTCCGATCCACTGAGTCCAGCCCATTGGCCTGCTCGCGGGCGAGCGCTTGAGTCGCCTCGCGTCCAAAGCGGTCGAGGAAGTAGGTCATAAAGAGGAACGACTGCCCGTAGTGAACGCCGGAATCGTCCCCGGAGGGCCAGAACGTGAGCGGAATGTCGGGGTCTTCGGCAAAGGCATAGTCCCAGCCGCCGGTGTCATACCCGTTCAAGAACGATGCCAACTCGGCGAAGCCCTCATCAACCCACGAGTCCTCGTTCTCGTCGAGGGACCAGTGGATCATGTGTTGGAACTCGTGCGCCAAGGTGCTATAGGTGTAAGGATCAGCAAGACTTTGGCCGTCGGCGTTGATGTAGAACATTTCATGGGAGTTGGAGTATTCGTTCACCGCAGGGTGGTATTCGTCATTCGACCCGAAGTACCCAGCCACCCAGGAGCCCAGCCCACGGGTGAAGAGGATATAGAGATGGGGATCCCCATCGACGCCCGGCGTCCATTCGCTCCCGAAGAACTCACGGTCCGTGGGGTAGATTTGGTCCTCGAATTCGTCCACCAGCCGTTCTACGTCGCCCTGATCGAAGTCCACTCCTTCTTGCACCCAGAAATAGATGTGGGGCCGAGCGTAAACCATCCTGGCCGAGACCTGGAAGTACTCCGTGGTGTCCTCGTTCTGCACCCAGAAGGTTTCCAGGGTGCCGACGGGTATCGGTTCAGCGGAGGTGGCCACCACCTGCGGCACATCGCCCTCTCCCTGCAGGCGCTCGACCAGGCCGATCAGGTCGGCCACGGGCACGATCTCCTCGGCCAAAGCCTGGCGCATCGCCCGGGCATCCGGGGCGACCGCCTCCGGCCCATCGAGCGGCGTCGGCGTAGGGCCCATCGGTCGTTCAGGAGTTGTCGGAACCAGGGTCTCCCAAATGTCGGTCGGATAAGCCGTGCTGGCGATGCGGATAGCCTCGTAGGTCAGGACTCCCGCGGCCCCCAGGGCGGCGATCACCAGGCACAGGCAGCACAGCAGTGCCGCCACCAGCCCGACCACGAACCAGGGGACCAGGGACCCTCGGTCTTGTTTCATCGGCTGCACCTCAGCGAACGAATGGGGGCGATTATACCGGCGGTCAGGCGCCACGGCGACGGCGGGTGGGCGTGGTTTCGGCGGTCGACGGGAGAGGCAATTTCACAGTGAACCGGCTTCCCGATCCTGGCGCACTCTGGGCCGATAGGCGCCCGCCATGAGCCTGGACGATCTCACGTGAGATGGCGAGCCCTAATCCCACTCCGCGACTCTCGTCGCCGCGGCGCGACTTATCCACCTGGTAGAAGCGCTCAAAGATCCGAGAGAGCTCGTCCGGCGGGATCCCAGGCCCGTTGTCGTCGACGTGGATCTGCACCCAGTCCTTCGTCACCTCGCTGCTGACGGTTACGATGCCATTCGTGGGGGCGTGCTTGATGGCATTGTCGATCAGGTTGGTGACCACTTGGGCCAGACGATCGCCGTCGCCGGCGATGCTCGGGAGGGCGCCCAGCCGGCTTTCCAGCCGGATGCCTTTCTCAGATGCCCTGAGGCTCAGCCGCTCCGCAACCGATCGAATCACGCCGGCCAGATCTACCGGGCCGATCGAGAACGCCATCTGCCCGGCGTCGATGCGCGCCAGGTCAAGAAGGTCTTCGACCAGTCGATGGAGGCGGTCGGCTTCGGCGTAGATGACCGAAGCCGCATGGCGGCGAGCCTCCTCGTCGGCGGCGGCGCCGTCGAGAATCGCCTGGGCGAAACCCTGGATCGCCGTCAGCGGCGTCTTCAGGTCGTGTGAGACGTTGGCCACAAAATCGCGCTGCGCCTGCCGCCCGGAGTTCACCCGCTCGACCATCTCGTTGAAGGCCGAGGCCAGGCCCCGCACCTCTGCCGGTCCGCTGAGCGGGATCTGGCCCCGGGTGTCGCCTTTGGCCACGCCCTGCGCCGCCGCCACCATTTTCTGCAGCGGGCCGGCCACCCAACGCGTGACGAGAAAGGCCAAGGCGACGGAGGCCAGGAGCGCGACGGCCCCGGCCTGCAAGAGAGGCAGGAGCAGGTCTTCGGCCAATATCGCCAGCGTGCGAAGGGTGAGGCCGGGGGCGGCAAGCAGCAGGATTCGCCCGCTTGGCAAAGGCTGGGCGAGGACCACCCAGCGCCTCCCGGCAGGGTCTCGGTAGGACGACTGAACGGCCTGCGAGCCGGCGAGCGCCTCACGGACGATCTCCTCGGGAACGGGCGCCGCCTCCGGCCGAGAATCCAGGATCAGGTCACCCCCGGGAGCAAGGAGGATCGCCCGCGCTTCCGGCACCCCCACTCTCGCCAGAGTCTGCTGGATCCTTTCGGGCGAGATCGCCTGGGGCAACCGATCCTCGCGCTCGGAGATCAAGGAGGCGAGAAGCTCCAGCCTCTGGGCGACTTGCCTCTCGGCGATCGGATTGCGGAGCAGGAAGAAGACCAGGCTGGCCCCGACCAGGGCCAGGACGATCCCGGTGACCAGGAGGTAGGTGGCGAGAAGCCGAGATCGGAGGGAGGAGAGCATTCTGTCAGCCGACCAGCTTGTAGCCCACGCCGGTGACGGTCTCAATGCCCACGCTACTGCCGGCAAGATGTTTGCGCAGGTGGGCGATGTGGACGTCGACCGTGCGCGTCTCGCCGTAGAACTCGTAGCCCCAGACCAGATTGAGGAGCTGTTCCCGCGTGAGCACCAGGCCTTTGTGCTCGGCCAGGGCGAGGAGAAGATCAAACTCCTTGGCGCGCAGCGTCACCGGCCGGCCGCCGACGGTTGTTTCCCGCCGGGCGGGATCGATCGTGAGATCGCCCACGTGGAGCGGTTGATCGCTGCTGCGGGCCGTTGGCTGGCTTCTGCGAAGGATGGCCCGGACCCGCGCCACAAGCTCGCGGGGGTTGAACGGCTTGGTCAGGTAATCGTCGGCGCCCAACTCCAGCCCGACGATCTTGTCGACGTCGTCATCCCGGGCCGTGAGCATGAGGATCGGGAGATCCGAATGCAGGCGCACTCGCCGGCACACTTCATAGCCATCGACCTCCGGGAGCATGAGGTCGAGGATCATCACGGCCGGCTGCAGAGAATCGACCTTCTCCAGCGCTTGCGCTCCGTCGGAGGCGGCCTCCACTCGATAGCCTTCGCGCTCCAAGTAGAGGCGAGCCAGGTCGATGATGGTGGCATGATCATCGACGACGAGGATGCATTCGCCGGTCATGGCCTGGGTCAGTCGCCGTGGCCTTCGCCACGAGCGCCGATGGCCTCGATCTCCACACGTGCCCCCAGCGGCAGAGCTGCCACCTGGACCGTCGAGCGGGCCGGCGGGTCGGAGGGGAAAAACTCGCCGTAGATGGCATTCATTCTGGAGAACTCGCCCATATCCTGAAGGAACACGGTCGTCTTCAGGGCCCTCGCCAGAGACGAGCCCGCGCCTTCCAGGATGCTCCGCAGGTTCTCCAGCGCTTGCCTCGTCTCGGCCTCGACCCCTCCCGCCACCAGCTTGCCGGTCTCTGGATCCAGGCCGAGCATCCCGGAGGCAAAGACCAGATCACCCCAGCGGATCCCCGCCGAGTAGGGGCCGATCGGTTTGGGAGCTTTCGAGGCAAGGACCTTCTCGCGTTTCGGAGTATTCATGGCGCCCTCCACGGCTTGCTCGGTGATCGGTTACGAGGGGATCGGTTACCCGGTGATACGTCACCCGCCCACAGGACCTGCCGATCACCGATCACTGATCCCATTTTACTGGCCCATTGTTCGCCGATCACTGATCACCGACCACGAAATTCACCAGCCTACCCGGCACCACGATCACCTGGCGCGGCTCCTTTCCCGCCAGCAACCGGACGACTGCCGGGCTTGCCAGGGCCGCTTCCCGCGCCTGCTCCTCGGTGATATCAGCCGGCACGGTGATGCGGTCGCGCACCTTCCCGTCGATCTGAACCACGAGTGTGATCTCTTCGACCCTGGCGACTTCAGGATCAAACTGAGGCCAGGCTTGGTTGTGGATCGAGTAGGGCTTGCCCAGGCGTGACCAGAGCTCCTCGGTGATGTGCGGCGCCACCGGCGCGGCCAGAAGCAACAGCGTCTCGATAGCCCCCGCCATGGCCGGGTCGCCCGCCAATCCCGCCTCGCGCGCCTCGGCGATGGCGTTGGTCAGCTCCATCAGCCCGGAGACAACCGTGTTGAACTCGAAGCGCTCCAGGTCGGCAGAGACTTGGCGGATGGTCTGGTGCACCTTGCGACGCAGGCCTTTGGCCTTCTCAGAATGCGCCGGCGATGGCGGGGCCCCGGCCGCCCCCAGAACCAGCGACCACATCCGATTCAGCCAACGGACGACGCCCTGGACGTTGCCGGTATTCCAGGGGCCACCCTCTTGCCAACGGTAGGCGAACATCAAGTAGGCGCGCAGCGCGTCGGCGCCGTGGGCCTTGACGAGCGAGTCGGGGGCGACCACATTGCCCCGCGATTTGCTCATGCGCAGCCCATCCGGCCCCAGAATCTGGCCCTGGTTGCGCAACTGCAGCATCGGCTCATGGCCCTCGGCAATTCCTAGATCGCGTAGCGCCTTGTGGAAGAAGCGCGTGTAGAGCAAGTGCATTGTGGCGTGCTCGGCCCCTCCGGTGTAGGCGTCGACCGGCATCCAGTAGTCGTATTCAGCCGGGTCGAAGGGGCCCTGGTCGTAGTGCGGGCTCAGGTAGCGCAAGTGATACCACGAGGAGCACATGAACGTGTCCATCGTATCGGTATCGCGCTCGGCCGGGCGGGAGCAAATCGGGCAAGTCGTGTTCTTCCAGGTCGGGTGAAGCTTGAGCGGGCTCTCACCGGTGGGCCGCCACTCGATATCGTCTGGTAGCAGCACGGGCAACTGGTCCTCGGGAACGCTCACCTGGCCGTGCTCCGGACAGTAGATGATGGGGATCGGCGCGCCCCAATAGCGTTGGCGCGAGATCAGCCAATCGCGCAGACGGTAGTTGACGGCTTTGTCGCCGAGGCCGCGCTGGCGCAGATACGTGATCGTCCGCTCGATCGCCTTGTCGGCAGGCGTCCCGCTCAGGGGGCCCGAGTTGATCATCGCTCCGTAGGCGGGTATGGCCTCTGTCATCGCCGTCCCGTCCGGCGCCTCCACGCCGGGGGGCAGGATCACCGGCCGGACCGGCAGGCCAAACTTGCGGGCAAACTCGAAATCTCGCTGGTCGTGGGCCGGCACGGCCATGATCGCCCCGGTGCCGTAGGTCGGGAGGACATAGTCGGCGATCCAGACCGGGATGCGCTCGCCGTTCACCGGATTGAGGGCGTAGCCGCCAGTGAAGACGCCGGTCTTGTCCTTGTCGGCCGCCTCGCGCTGGATATCCGACTCGCGCAGAGTCTGATGGACATAGGCCTCGACGGCCTTGGCCTCTTGGGGGGTCGTCAGCTTCTTCACCAGAGCATGTTCAGGGGCGAGCACCATGAAGGTGGCGCCCCACAGCGTGTCGGGGCGAGTGGTGAAGACTTCGATCGGATCGGCGGCCTCGGTCGTAAACCTGACTCGGGCGCCTTCCGAGCGGCCGATCCAGTTGGTCTGGGCGAGGCGAACGGGCTCGGGCCAATCGATCGCCTCGAAGTTGAGCAGTTCCTCGGCGTAGCGCGTGATGCGGAAGAACCATTGCTCCAGATCTTTCTTGATTACGGGCGTCTTGCAGCGCTCGCAGACGCGGTTTTCCCCGATCACCTGCTCGCGGGCCAGAGTCGTATTGCAGTGGGGGCACCAGTCGACCGGCGCCATCTTCTTGTAGGCCAGATCGTTCTGGAAGAACCGGATGAAGAACCACTGCGTCCAGCGGTAGTATCCCGGGTCGCAGGAGATGGCCTCGCGCCGCCAATCGAACATCGCGCCGATTGTCCGCAGTTGGCGCCGCATGTTGTCGATGTTCTTGTAGGTCCACTCCTTGGGGTGGATGTTGCGCTGGATGGCGGCGTTCTCCGCCGGCAGGCCGAAGGCGTCGAAACCGATAGGGAACATGACGTTGTAGCCGCGCATGCGCAGGTAGCGGCCGCGGGCGTCGGAGGGTGC
>DATEAV010000186.1:0-2428 GCA_035288185.1 Anaerolineales bacterium
TCCCCGACGACACCGGCGGCACCGGGCTGGGGCTGTCGATCGTCAAGTCGATCGTCGACAGCCACCAGGGACGGATCTGGGTCGACTCGCAGCTCGGGCGCGGTACGACTTTCACCGTCGTTCTGCCGCGCGCCGACGCCTGAGGGGACAGAGCAGCGGGCTGCCTGGTCTCTTCAACTTCCGAATCGAGTCCCTCCCCGTGGACCGTTGGCCCCGGATTCACACGAACCGCCCCCTCCCCTTCCCTCCCCGCAGGAAAAGATCCTTTCGTTGCAGAGGCTCGGGGCGGGGGAGGGCGGAATGATTTGAAGAAAGGGGGGCGGCGGAGCCGCCCCCCTTTCTTCAGCAAAACAACCCCTCCCCCCGGATGCTGCTTCTGTTGAGTAGTGTGACCATCGGGGGGAGGGGTCAGGGGTGGGGGCTGGTCGAGGGCAAAGTCAACTTCGCAAGAGGCAAGAGGATGTTGTGCGACTGAGAGGCCTCAGAAACGAGAACGTCCTTCAGACGAGGAGGTCTCCCGTCGGTCCTGGCGAGCTTCTGCCGTCGTGGGGTTAAAAGAGCCTCCGCCGGGGCGGTGAGGGGGGTAACCCGGCGGAGGCCTTCGCCAAAGGAGGAGACAGCGATTGGCAATGGGGTGCCCGTATCTTGTCTCCGCTCGCTATAATACGCCGGGCATCGACTCTGCTCCAGGATGAAGGTCACCCGCTGCGCGTGACGTTCCTCCGAGGCGAAGGCCGGCTTGACTCTCTGATGACCTCTTCCGCCGAGCTCCGACGAAGATTCCAGCGCATCGAACGCCGCCCGCGCGCGGCGGCCCCTCGCGCCGAGGCGACCGCGCCGTTCCTTGGACTCCCGCCAGGGGAAGAGGTCCCAACTCCGAGCGGGACGGCCTACCGGCTGGAGACTCTCTACCCGCTGCGTCACGAACACGGGCGTTGGCCGCTGCACGCCGTGCTGAGCTACGAACCGGGTCTGGCGGCCGACGTAGCACAGCAGTCCGGGTTGACCTCGATCGCTCCCGAGCAATTGGCCTATATCGACACCGAGACGACCGGTCTGGCCGGAGGCGCCGGGACGCTCGTGTTCCTGATCGGCATCGGCCGTTTCGTCGACGACGGCTTCCGCCTGCGCCAGTACTTCCTGCGCGATCCGGCCGAGGAGCCGGCGATGCTGATGGCGCTGCAGGAGGACCTCGAACCGGCGCGCGGTTTCGTGACCTTCAACGGGCAGCGTTTCGACATGCCGCTCCTCGAAATGCGCTATGTCGCCGGGCTGCGTCGCCGTTGGCGGCTCACCAGCCTGCCGCAGCTCGATCTGCTCTTCCCGGCGCGGCGCCTGTGGCGCCACCGGCTGCCCGATTGTTCGCTCGGAACGCTGGAGGCCGAACTCCTGGGAGTCCGCCGCGAGGCCCTGGACATCTCCGGCGCGGAGATTCCGGGGATCTACCTCGACTACTTGCGCTCCGGTCGGACGGAAGGGATTCGGCGAATCGTCTACCACAATGCCCAGGACGTTTTGTCCCTGGTCGGCCTGACGGCGCATGTGCTCGACCGCCACGCCGCCGATACCGCCGGCCTGGCCGAGGGCGAAGCCCTGGCACTGGCGCGCTGGCACGACCGCCTCGGCCGCCCGGGAGAGGCCGAGCGCTATTACCTGGCGGCGCTGGAATCCGCCGATCCCTGGGCGCGACGTGAGGCGTTGAGCGGATACACCATGCTGCTCAAGAGCGCCGGGCGTCGGGCCGAAGCCATCTCGGGTTGGAACGAGTGGGGGACTTTGGCGCCGGAAGATCCGACGCCGGCGATCGAGCTGGCCAAGTACTACGAATGGCACGACCGAGACTACGGGCAGGCGCGCCTGTGGGCGGAGCGGGCCTACGGCTGCCTGGCGACCTGGGCGATCGATTGGCGCAGGCAGGCGATGGAGGCCGCCATCGATCATCGGCTAGAGCGCCTCCGCCGCAAAGGGGGAGCCGGCTGAAACGACCCAGGGTATTCCCCCGGTAGGCTCTCTCCCGCGAAGGCTCGCTCGTCCGTGTTCGAGCGAACCCCCACCCCCCCTCCCCCTGCAGTGGCCTAAGAGGCTAGATCGCATGCGGGGCAGGGGGAGGGAGGTCTTTCCAGGAGGAAGGGGGTGCCTTTGCCACCCCCTTCCTCCTGGATCCTCATCCCCTCTTCGCCATCGTTCGCGAATCGAGTCGAATCGCCGAAGGCGGAGAGGCCCACGGGGCTGCTTCGCGGGTAGGGGGTGAGGTGGAGGCGCGATCAAGGGTGCGATGACCAGCGCAAGAGACGCAATCGCTGGATGCGAAGGACTTCCGACTTGCAGTGCTATCGCCGCAATAGGCCCCAGCGGTCGCGCACGCGACGCTCGAGGACACCGAACACCAGCTGGTCGGTCAGCAAGCCAAGGACGATGATGACGAGCA
>DATEAV010000187.1:0-3235 GCA_035288185.1 Anaerolineales bacterium
AGGCCGGCGTAGAAGCTGCGCGAGTGAGCCCGGGCCTCCGACGAGGCGAAATACAGGCCGGCCAGGTTGTGGTAGAGGGCGCCGAAGCCGTTGAGAATCAGTGTGAACACAGGGTTGCCAGAAGCGATGGTCAGGACGCGATGGAGGTGCCAATCGGCCTCGGCGAACGCCTCGGGCGTATCTTCGATCACCTGATAGGCTTCGAGCAGGTCGGCGATCGCCTGGGGGGATTGTTCGACGGCGAGCCGGGTGTAGGCCGGGGCCAGGGCAAGGCGGACGACGAGCAGGTTGGGGACGAATTGGGGAGGCAGGGGGCCCGGGCTGCGGGCGATGGCGCCCAGGACGCCCAGGCTGCCCTCGTGCCAGTAGTCCCGCACTCGGGTGGGCCGTCCGTGGCGGATCTCCAGCCAGCCGTCCCGCGCCAAACGCTGGAGGGCTTCGCGAAGGGTTGGCCGGGTGACGCCCAGTTGGGTAGAGAGGTCGCGTTCGGGAGGGAGCGTGGAGTTGATAGAGAACTGGCCATCGAGGATGGCGGCGATGAGGCGGGTTTCGGCCAGCTCGGCCGGCCGGATGGGTGGATCCCAGGCCATCTGGCTTCTCGTGGTAAGAGGTCAGACCACTCAGTAGAATCTAGGCTATCCCGCGCTCCCGGGCAAGTGTCGTTCGGCTTAAGAGCTCTTCACTGACGACAAGGTCAGTATTGGACGCGGGAGCTCCGGGGGGTTCGGTCGAGGCGGCCCCAGCTGCACATGCGATTCACTCCGCTGGGCTGGCAGCGTGGGGCCGGTTCATCCTAGAGCCGGTTCGGATGCCGTGTGACGGCGTTTCGCAGGCCTGGCCCCAGCGTATCCAGCTTCTCAGCCAGGGCGCGCGAGGTCTGATTGGCCTGGAGGAGCGCCTCCTCCATCTCCCGCCGGTCGAGGAAGGCCATCGGCCCTCCGGCCTGGTTGGCATCTTGGAAGGCCTGCCAGCGGATGAAGAACGTGGTCGTCTGGTTGCGAAGGTGGAAGGCCTGCCCGGTCGCTTCTTCCACATCGGGCGCGAGAGCTGGGGCGCGCTGGCGGAGGTATCGCTTGAGTGCCTGTTCGGCCGAACGGACGCGCTCCAGCCTCCAATCGATCCGGGTGAGCTCCCGGTGGAGATCGCCGGGCATAGCCCGCGGCTGGAGCGCTGCCCGGCATAGGTCGAGCACGCTACGGAGCCCCTCCAGCCAGGTCGCGGCCTGAAAGGCGATCCTCTCTTCCCGCCGCCGGCGGTTTCGTTCTACCCAACGCCGCAACATCATTCTCAACACGGCCTCACCGGGCACAGGGTGTCGACCCCTGCCCCACCGACCTGCAGTCTGGGACCGATCCTACTCCTTCCCCGCCCAGGCGTCGACCAACTCCTGGATCTCGGGTGAGAACACGGCCAACTCGGAGCGGAGACGTCGCGCCGCATCCGAGGCCCGGAGGTGCGCCTCTTCCATCTCACGGAGGGAATGGATGCCATAGGGTCCGCCGGTGCTAGTTTGCTGTTGCCGGGCCTTCCAGCGGAGGAGGTACGCGTGGGTGTGGTTGCGAAGGTGGTAGGTGTCGTCGGTGGCGCGGCGGACGGTCTCGGCCAGCGAGGGCGAGGCGAGGCGCAGGCGAGGCCGGATGTCGGCGGCGTGATCGCGGAAGCGCATCAACTCGCGGTCGACTCGGTCGAGCGTCACGCCGATGTCGGCGTCTGGTTCCAACGAACGTAGGGCTTCGCTGCAGGTCTCGAGCACATAGGTGAGGCTGGCCAGCCACGCGTCCAGCTCTGCTGCGGCGCGAGCCTGCCGCCTGTGTTTGTGGGTGTTCAACCAGCGGCGAAGCATCTCACCCCGCGCCTAGAAAGGCTTGCCTGAGTCCAAGAGGGTCTGCATTCCCTCGTGGATGGAGGCGGAGAGCGGCTGCCGGCTCTTGGGGAGGAGGCCGCGCAGCTGCTTAGGCTGACAGACCGGGATGGCCGCGCCCTTCACCTGGAGAATCGCGGCGGGGTGTGTGAAGACGACCACGGGAGACACCCGGATCTGATCGCCGCCCTCCATCTTTGCGGCCAGGACGGCATGGAGCCGCTCGGCGGCGTTATGGGCTTCGGCGATCGGGTCACCGAGAGGCTCTTCGACGAAGAAGCGCAGCGCCTTCCCCAGCGTGATCTTCTGGCGCCAGCGACCGTTCTGAAACACGAAATACCCCTCCCCGCTTCGGGTTTCCAGAAGGACGAGGCCTGAAGGGGAGAGGAGCAGGTGTGGCGGGCCGCCGGGGAGATAGTGGTAGAGGCGATGGCGGTCGTCGAGGCCCTTCAGAGCCTGATCGAGAACCTCCTCGGGCCGGGGCTTGCGCACCCAGCGGTTGGCGAAGTAGATCCCGGTCGTGGCCGCCGCGAAGCCAAGGAAGAGAAGGACGGCCGCCAGAGTGGCCAGACTCTGGTCGAGCAGAGGGAGCACCACGCCCCCCAGCATGGTGAGCATCCCACCGAGGCTGGCTGCGTGGGAGGCCACCGCCCGGCGCCTGAGCTTCTCGTGGTCGATGATGACCTTCATGGGCTTCAACTCACCTCGTGGATGCGGCGAAAGATCGGGGCCAGTGCATCGTAGAGGGCGCGGTATTCGTGATAGAGGGCGTCGTACCGCGCACTGCCTGCTTCGCCCTGAGGCTCCACCACCCGCTCGATTCGGATCAGGCCATCGACCGCCTCCATGTTTGGGTAGATCCCCATCCCCACGGCCACGGCCAGAGCGGCCCCGACGGCCCCGGCCTCGAGCGGGTGGGCGACAACGTGCAGAGCCCGTCCCGTGACATCGCTAATAATCTGCGTCCACACCGGGCTGGTGCTTCCCCCTCCGATGGCGTTGGCCTCCCGGATGGGTAGCCCGATCGCTTCCATGGCTTCGAGGATCCAGCGGATGTGAAAGGCCACGCCCTCCATGACGGCTCGGGCCAGATGTCCCTTGGTGTGGCCCATCGAGAGGCCGACGAAGGCGCCTCGGGCATAGTGATCCAACACCGGAGCGCGCTCGCCGGAGAGCCAGGGGGCGAAGAGCAGCTTCTCCGACCCGGGCGGGACGGCGCTCGCCATCTGCCCGAGGAGCTCGTAGGTGGAGATCCCGCGCCGCTCCGCTTCCTCGGCTTCGGCCTGGCAAAACGCGTCACGGAACCACATCAACGCCCCGCCGCCGGTCTCCATTTCCCCGGCGATCACCCACTTGTCGGGGTCGATATGGCTC
>DATEAV010000188.1:0-2115 GCA_035288185.1 Anaerolineales bacterium
ATCTGCACCTGCTCGGGGCTGACGATCGTCTGGTAGTGCGGCTCATAGGCTGCGGGATCCTCGTCGGCATCGTTGCCCACGATCGATCCATCGGGGTTGTAGGCGCCCGAATCGAACACCACCTGGCCGCTGCCATCGCGCACGGTCAGGTGGAGCCATGCTCGCCGGGAGGGGAAGCCGGTGGGGAACTTGTGGCCCGCCTGATTTTGAACCACGACATCGAGCGTGAGGCGTGTGCTCGAGAGGCTGACATTTTCCACCCCCAACGTGGCAGTCGAGTTCTGGAGCTGGTCGAGGGTGTGGTTGATCGTCGCTTCGAACTGCGCCTCCGACGCCGTCACCCCAAGCTCCTCGCCAAACGTGCTCAGCATCCCGAGAATGTAGGAATTCCCTCCGATGAAGATGTGCTCCGAGAAGGGGCTTCGCGGCTGGACACTGGTCGTCGAGATGCGTACGCCGCCTTGGGCGTGAGGCATGTGACAACTCTGGCAGGTCGTTGTCTGCCGGTAGCTGCTGTAGAACCACTCCAGGTAGGAGACCTGCTCCGGGAACATGCCGGCCGGCGCGCCGGAGGCGTCATACGTCTGGAGATAGAGGGTGTGGCAGGTGGCGCACAGCTCCGACTGGGCCAGGTGGAGCCCGCCTCCCCAGGGCACGGCCTGGGCCGGGACGAAGCCTGAGGCCTGCTGCATGATCGCGGCCTGATCGTCGGCAACGGTGTAGGGCCCGAAGATCACGCGTTCCCCGGGTGGGAGCTCGGTGTCGATGAGGAACTGGCCGCCGTAGCTCGCAGGGCCGAGGTTGCCCTCACGGATCTGATGGCAGACGGTGCAGGAGACGCCGTCCATGGCCAGTGGGTGCAACTCGTTCTCGGGATTGCTGAAGCCGTCCCCAGAGATGGCCCCCTGCCCGCCTTCGGCCGCGACCGTGTAGCGGGCCATCGGCATGTGGCAGGTGGCGCAGGCGTCCTCAATCTCCGCCTGCTCCGCCGGGTTGCGCAGGCCCTCGGCTCGCACGGAGGCCTGGAAGTAGGGATCGCGGGCGGCGTTGGCCATCATCGTCGAGCGCCAGGCCGAGGCGATCGAGACGTCGGCTCCGCTGTCGTCGGTCATCCCTGAGTGACAGGCGGCGCAGGCGCCAGAGGCGGAGAAAAGGCTTCCTTGGGCCGAAGGGAGCGCAAGCCCGGGGCGTCGCGCCTGCGTGGTCTCGGCCTGTGGCGTCACGATGGGCGTGGCCGAGGGGGGCGGGGTGGTGGACGGGCGGCCGAGGGTGGGCGGGACGGTCGGGGTGGGCGAGGCCGGGCCAGCGCAGCCCGCGAGCACAAAGGCCAGCAACACCGCCAGGGTGGGGGTCTTCTTCACAGGCGTCTCCGGGCGCGGATCGGGGAGGGCTCAGATCTGGAACCGGCCGTCCTTATAGATGAGATCGCCATCCACTCGGATCTCGCCGCCCCCCCGCATATCGCAGATCATGTCCCAATGGATCGCGCTCTTGTTCTTCGAGCCGGTTTCGGGATAGCCGGCCCCGAGCGCGGCGTGGATTGTCCCGCCGATCTTCTCGTCAAAGAGGATCTGGCGTGTAAATCGCTTGACGCCGAAATTGTTGCCGATGGCAAACTCCCCCAGGTAGCGGCCCCCGGCATCGCCGTCGATCAGCTCGAGGAGGTAGGGCAGGTTCTTCTCCGCCTTGGCTTCCACCACCCGTCCTTCGGCAAATCGCAACTCGACGCCATCTACCTCATGCCCCTCATGGATGGCCGGATATGAGAAGCGGATCCAGCCATTCACCGATTCCTCCACGGGGCCGGTAAACACCTCTCCGTCGGGCATATTGTGGTCGCCGAACGCGTTGAGAAACATACGCCCCTTGATGGAGAGGCTGAGGTCGCAGTTCGGGCCGCGCACGGTCACCTGGTCGTGGCCGCGCAGCGCTTCGACGATGTGCTCCTGAGACTGCCGCACTCCATTCCAGAAAGCCACCGGATCGGGAGTCTCGTCATCGACATGGCAGGCCTGGTAGACGAAGTCCTCAAACTCGGTCAGGCTCATCTCCGCGTCCTGGGCATAGGCCTCCGTAGGATAAAGAGTGGTCAGCCAACGGAACTTGCCTTTCGCC
>DATEAV010000189.1:0-3728 GCA_035288185.1 Anaerolineales bacterium
CGTCGTCGAGTCGGTCACGTCGTAGGCCGCGGAGAAATCCAGGATCTGGCGGGCCTGGATCCAGAGAAGCTCCACGGTCCGGGCCTCATCGGCATACACCCGGATGTCCTCGCGCAAGCGAAACATCTTCTGTTGGGAAAATAGGGCGAGCGATCCGTCCGGCGCGTAGACGCGAAACTTGCCGGTGAGCGCCAACACTTGGCGCTTGAGCAGATAATGGTCATAGCCGAAGGCTGGGTTCATCTGGGCTCCCTAGGCTGTGATCCACACGTGCGTGGCGAAATCGACGCGGACCTCCTGGGATTCGGCGGGCATGGCGGGCTGGCTCCAGAGATGAAACCACTTCGCCGCGTCAGGCGCCATATTGATGCAGCCGTGACTGCGCGGACGCCCGAAGTCGTTGTGCCAGTAGGTCCCGTGGAAGGAGATCCCCCGGTTGTTGATGTAGGCCACCCACGGCACGCCGGGGAGATCGTAGCCGGTGGCCAGATTACCGCCGGCCATATGCCGTGTGTGACGCTTGCGGTAGGTCTGGAAATCACCGACCGGGGTGAGGTAGTAGCCGTTGGAGTATCTCAAACCGCTCGAGATCTTGGTCATGTAGACCAACTCCGCCCTCTCGTAGCATCGCACCCACTGGCGGGCGAGATCCACTTCCACATGTTTCTGCTCCAGGGGCACCTCGGGCGAGATCGGGGTGAGCTCCTCCGGCGGCAGCAAGCGGAAGGCATCGGCCAGGGCGTAGTAGTCCACCTCCCGTAAATCGTCCCAGATCCGATACCAGGACCTCGCTTCCGATTCTCTCTCGACGCCGCGAATCCAGAAAGTGGCCTTGTAGTAGTAGCGATAGGCGGGGTACGACTGCTCAGACGCCATCCGCCACGCGTCCACGTAGGGAACGGTCACTTCGGCCAGGAGGCCTCCCTCCGGTATCGCCTCGGCCGGCGTGTTGCGCTCGTCGCGCACGGGCTGGACGGGAGAGGAGTGCACAAAGCCGTGGCCGTCCACCTCATACCACACCCGGTTGTGCTCCGGGATCGAATCGCCGATGACCGCCGCTCGGATCGGGAAGACGTCGTCACGGAAGAACATGCCCGCTTTCTCACTCGAAAAGAACGGCTCGCGGTAGATGTCGATAGATGATTCCGCCACCCGGCCGAGCTGCAACTCCGGGAAATCCAGAAGGGGGATGTGCAGTGCCGGCAGGGCCATGCCCGCCAGCCCGAGCCCGGCCGATTGCAGGAACTCCCTGCGAGTGAGTCGCTCTCTTGGCGCAGTCTGGGCTGCCATGCGCGGCTGCCTCAGGGGTGAACGTTGACGAGGGTGCCGACCGAGGCGAAGTTGAAGAGCCACTCGGCCTCGGAGGTGCGCATGTTCACACAACCGTGGCTCCTCGGCGTGCCGAAGTCGTTGTGCCAGTAGGTGCCGTGCAGGGCATACCCCTCATAGAAGTACATCGTGTAGGGGACGGCCGGCAGATAGTAGCCAGGCCCGGCCATGTCGGTAGCGCTCAGCTTCACGTAGATCCGGAACTGCCCAGTCACCGTCGGGTGATAGATCGTACCGGTCGAGACGATGAAGGTGCCCACGGGCTCCGCCCCCTCATAGGCGGTCACCTGCTGGGCGCTCAGGTCGACGTCGATCCAGCGCCCTTCGTTGGCCAGCTCGTTCGGATCTTCGCTGTATGTGAACGAGACGTTCGGCCGAGGCGTGGGAGTGAGCGTCGCTGTGGGCGTCTCGGTGGGGGTCGGGGTGAGGGTTGCCGTCGGTGTGGGCGTGTCGGTGGGCGTCGGCGTGGGCGTGGGTGTGAAAGTGGCCTTGTCGACGTCGGCGTCGGCCAGCCGAGGTTGACGGGCGGAGGCCGGCTGGCTGCCCACCCAAAGGCCGACGCCCGCCAGCGCCGCGATCCCGGCAAGTCCCACCGGCAGCGAGAACCACCGACGCCGGGTGAGGGCCTCGGGCGGGGTGAGCCGGAGTTGGAGCGATTTCGGCAGCTTGAGGCGAGCGGCGGCTTCTTGCCGCTCCGCGGCCGGCATCCGGCCGATCGTCCACCGGATGGCCTTGCGGGCCGCGGCGCTCTTAGGATTGATTTCGAGCGCCCGGGCCAGATAGGCCAGGGCAGGCCGGGGCTCGGAGGCCGCCGCCAGGTAGAGCCAGGGGGCTTCTAGATGTGGCGCCAGCCGGGCCGCGCGGCGCGCCAGGCGCCGGGCCTCCGCCTTGTCGCCGCGCTCGAGGGCGGCCCGCGATGCCCGGAGGGCCTCTTTCACCGCGATCGGAAGCGCCTCCGCGGTCAAGGCGTCGCCTCGGAGGGCATGAAGGCCGGCTCGTTGTTCACGTAGCAGAGGATCCCGTCGACGATCCCCTGCGCCGCCAACTCGGGATGGCCGGTGAGAAACTCGCGGTCGAGATACAGAAAGCCGGTCTCGATGATCGCGGCCGGCGTTTGATTGTGGATCTCATAGAAGGTGTGGTACTCGGTCATATCGCGAGTGATGCTGCCGGCATGGTAGCGGAGGCCGGTGGAGCGACCGTAGCGATCGGCCAGGCAGTCGACGAGGCGCTGCGTCCGGTCGGGGACGGCCGTGTCGAGCGCGCCGCTCACCTTGTAGCCGGTGGCCTCGTCGTTGATATAGGCGCACGCATCGGCATGCACCGACAACAGGGCCACGGCCCGATATTCCGAGAGCCTCGGGTCAAACTCCTCGAGCAGATCGATATGGAAACCGGCGTTCTCGAGCTGTTGTGCGGCCGCCGTGCCGATCGTCCGATTCACCTCGAGCTCGGTGAGGCCGTCCGGGCAGACCGAGCCGGGATCCGCCAGGCCGGTATCGGGATTGGAGCCGGAGTGGCCGATGACGATCCCGATCCGGAGCCCCAGGTTGGCCGCTTCGGGACCCAAAGCCTGCTCCCCCAGCTCGCCCGAATCCCCCCCGCTCAGGAGCTCGACCAGCCGCCCCGCCAGCTCGCCCGGCCGCAAGCTGGCCGGCGTCCAGGCTGTGAAGACTGTGGCCAGAATCGCCGCCACGGAAAACACGGTCCCCAGGTAGCGCATGGTCTCCTGCGCACCCGTGGATGGCTGCCTCGCACCTGCCGGGCCCTTTCTAGCCATATCTCGGGGGTACCCTCCCCAGGCACCATTATATCAACTTGGCCTGTTCGTAAACCACTGGACCGTGGTCCCCCACAAAGTCTCTGATCGGGCTCCCCCCTTCAACCCGGGCGGCCCTGCCGGATCCTCACAGTTCTGCAAACGCCCGCGCCCACTCCGGGCCCCCCCAAGGCCGAAGCTTGACATCAAGAACCCGAATCATATAATATCTATGAACTATGTCATATAAATCGCCGAGCACTCAAGTCTTCCTTTTGCCCTGCACATGTCTGAGGCGGGGGCGATAGCCACCGCGTCTCAGAGACCTTGAACTGAGGCAGTCTTGGCCCTGCCTCAGGCGGCCAACGGACGATCGGCAGCTCGCCTCCGCTTGAGAGATCTCGAGAAGATCTCGCGCGGGCTTTGCGGGTTGTCGGTCGGTTCCGTTGGTCGTTTCTTGTCCGAAGGAGTGGACGTTGGCACTGAATATCGAATTGGTCTCTCGTCCGGAAACCCGGCAGTCCATCGCCGAAGAGGTGCTCTCGCGCGTCGGCGGCACGCCGCTCCTTCGGCTTCGCCGCCTCACTCGCTCTCTACCTCGGGAGGTCGAGGTTTGGGCGAAGGCCGAATGGTGCAACCC
>DATEAV010000190.1:0-12666 GCA_035288185.1 Anaerolineales bacterium
GTCAGATTGCCCTTGACAGTTCCCGGGACGGCTCACGTCCTCGCTCCGCAAGGGGCGCGCTCGTGGCCATCGATGCGGGCAGGCGAGCCAGCCCGGGTCCCGATCTGCGATGCCTGAGTCGTTCGCAACTCCGCCATCACCTTCTCACCCACCCTCTCGACCGCCGCTCCCATTCGGGATGCAGTGCGGGGCGATGGGACCTTCTCCTCAGGCCTGCCGCGGCACCTTGGAGCACTCACCCCGATTCGGGCCTTATTCCGCTTCATGGTATCCTGAGTCCATGCTTGTTCTTCTGTGGCGGCCGAGATCGCAGGCCTGCCGAAGCTCGAGGAGGGAACGGCAATGCAAGGAATGAGGACGGTAGCCGACCTGATGGCCATTGCCGCGCGCACCGCCCCCAAGACGGCGGGGACCGATTTCCTCGTGATTGAGATCCTGGATGGAGAGGGGCTCCGACGTCTGGGAGAAGGCATGCTGGCCCATGGGGAGCGGACCCGTAAGCCGAATTTCGACCGGGACGGGAAGAACGTGCTCGATTCCGAGGCGGTCGTCCTGATCGGCTTGAAGGAGGCCCAGGTTCCTGATCTGAATTGCGGTGCGTGCGGGGAGGCAACGTGCATCGCCCCGAACACCTATGAGGGAGAGTTCAAGGGGCCCAACTGCGCCTTGCGCCACCTCGATCTGGGCATTGCATTGGGGTCGGCGGTAAGGACGGCGGCAATGCTCAACGTCGACAACCGCATCATGTACCGCGCCGGCGTCGTCGCCCGGGAACTGCACCTCATCGACGCCGACTTCGTGATGGGCATCCCGCTCTCGGCCACCGGGAAGAGCATCTACTTTGATCGCCCGGCGAAGTCGCCTGCGCGCGAGGTGGAACGCTCCCCGAAGTAACAACCGGAAGACGACCGGTCTTCGAGCCCAGAGGCTGTGGGTCAATCGGACGAGGATGCGCCTTCATCTTTCGCATCCAATTCGACTGATCCATCTCCCTTCATGTGTAGCAGCTTTCCGCCTCACCCCGTTCGGGCCGCGAGACCCCCGTTCGGGCCGCAAGCCCTCCCGAAGGACATCGGGACGATGCGGCCCGCCGGGGCGAGACGGCCGGCCCGCCGGGGCGACACCTGCCCCGAACCGCACACCTGCACCTGCGGCGCACCGCAGGTGCGGTGCAGGTGGGTGCGGGGGACGGCCCCCCTACCCCCTCTCCGCTTGCCGCGATTCTTGCTGCGCAGTTTGCGAAAGCGGAGAGGGGGATGAAGGTCTAAGGACGCGTCCTTAGGTAATCTCCCCTCCCCCGGCAGAACCTCATCACACAGGTAGTCGGCGCATCCGCCGGGGGTCCCTCCGCTGCGCTCCGGGATGCACGCGAAGGGGTCAGGGGTGGGGGCCATTCCCCACGCGCCAGCCGCAGAGAAGCGTTCCGGTCGGTCGGCCCGGAATCTCCTCACCGGCTCCGGAGGTGGAGACCTACGGCCCCGGTGTGACATGCAAGACGAGGACATCGTCTTGCTCTCCCACGAAGCCCTCCTCCAGGCCATGCCCGATCAGTGGCTCGAGAAGCTCCCACAATCGCGGGCTTGATGTCCGCAGGCCGTCATCGACATACACGGCCACAGCGCCCTCGTCGCGCAGCCAGTCGAGGAAGCCCTCCGGCGGGCGGCCGATCGGCACGTCGCCGGATGTCATTCCCAAGTAGCGCATCCTGGCCGCCCAAATGACCCCCGGCGCTCCCGCCGCGATCAGCGTCCCCTCCTCGAAATTCTGCTCCAGATAGAGCACGGCTCGTTCGATGTCCGCCTCGCCCAGCCTCCGAGGCTCGGGAGAAGGGTAGCCTCCGTGAATGACGAGACCGGCAGCCAGCAGGACGGAAAGGGAGAGCTGCGGTGAGATCCCCTCAGGCTGGCCGCGCTGGGTGAGAAAGGCGCCGACGAGGAGACCTATCAGAAGGACGGCCGCCCCATAGAGGATGGCGGCCTTCTCATCGAGGATGGCATATAGAGCAAATCCGGCCAGCACCAGGCTCCAAGCCAGCACCTCCCGGCGCGAGCTCAGCCTCTCGATCACCGCCCCCACCCCGATCCCGGCGAGCGCAAAAACGGCGTAGTAGGGAAATCGAAGGTGACCCTCCCGGAAGAGGGTGATCAGGAATCCGCTTGCCAGGTGAGCCGGCCAGAGGATGAGCAGAAAAGCAAGCATGCGCTTCCGCTGCCGGATCAGCTCCAGTAAGCCTCGGGCAGCGAGAAGAAAGATGGGAACGGAGAAACGAATTCCGTAGGCGTAGAGCAATGTCCGAGGCAGCTCCCGGACCACGGCAGCCAGGCGCTGAAAGTAGACGCCTGGATTTCGGGCAATCGCCCGGAAGACCGAGTATCCATTTTCCTCCGGCGTGCCGAAGTGACGGCGCGCCTCCGCATGGGATTCAATCGTAAGATCCATCTGGCCCGTGCCGCTGTAGATCACCATCTGGCCCGACTCGAAATTGTCGTAGGTTCTCCCCATGACCCCCAGGCTGAAATCTCCCGACCTCAGGCCCGCAAGCACAACGCTGCCACCCACGATTAGAGCGAAAGGGATGACGCTGGCGAGGAGGGATTGGAGGGCGGCCTTCGGTTTTCGAGCGATCACGACTCCGGAAATCACGAGGATCCCTTCGAGCACCAGGCCATCGTTGCGTGCCAGCGCGGCCAGGCCCATCCACGCCGAGGCCGCGACGAGATTTCGGAGCCTCCCCAGGTTGTGGAGCCGGAGAACCTGCCAGAAGCTAAAGCCCGCGAGAGCGGCGAAGAGCGCGTCGCTCGGGAACCGGATGAGCTCGATCGCCAGGGGAGCGACAAGCATGAGCCCCATCACCGCGACGGGCCTGGACGGCCGTGGCAGCTCCCTGGAGATCAGATAGAGGCTCAGCCAGAGCAGACCGAACAGGAGAAATCGCCCAAGCCAGTCGCTATAGACGAACCAGAAACCTGAGTTGCGGAATGGAAGGTAGGTGAGCGCATAGAAGAACGCCGTAAGCGGGTTCGCAGCGAAGCCGGGGATCACCCCTTCGGCGAAGGCCCGCCCACTGTTGATGTAGCCGGCCTCATCCCACATCCCAATTTCCGTGAGCCCCGGCGTGAGAAGGGGGTGGACGAGGAAGAGGTTGATCAGGAAGAGAATGAGGGGGCCTAGCGCCGAGCGCACCGTCTCCCCTCGCGCCCAACTGGCCCCCGCATTCACGCCCGAAGGCGTTTCCGACTCGACGACGGACATGGCCTCTCCTGGAGTACGACGACTCCCCGAATGGACGCCCGCTTAGGGGGCCTGCGCCATTGTACGCCAGGATTTCTCCGGGAAGCTACGGTGGCCCCTGGCGTGGCCGAGGATCGCGCCCTCCGTCACGCCCCGCGCGTGCCTCGATCGGGGTCGGGCAACCCCCCCGCACATACATCCGCCTTGAATCAACTCGCCCGGCGAACGCCGGGCGGCTGGCGGGGATGAAGGGATTCGAACCCTCGGTCTCTGCCTTGACAGGGCAGCGTGTTAGGCCGCTACACCACACCCCCAGAACTCTGAAAGTCTACCATAGGCACGCGCGGGCATCAAGCCTGCAACCGGTTGTCAGGATCCGATGAGGGCTACGCGGATCGCCGCCAGGGCCCGATCGATGCTTTCGTCGTCGACCCAGTAGTGGGTCACCAGGCGAAAACGGCGCTCCCCCCACGGTTTGATCCGAATCCCCTGCGCCCGCACGCGTTCGGAGAGCGCCGCGCCGTCCAAAGGCGCCTCATCCTCCAGTCTGAAGTACACCATGTTGGTCTGCGGCGTATCGGGTTCGAGAGCGACGCCGGGGATAGTCGCCAGGCCCTCGGCCAGCCGCCGCGCCCGGGCGTGATCCTCGGCAAGGCGGTCGGCCATCGTCTCCAGGGCCACAATCCCGGCGGCGGCGAGGACACCGGCCTGGCGCATCCCGCCGCCGAGCTGCTTGCGGATTCGGCGAGCCTTGTGGACAAAGCCGCCGTCACCGCAAATCAGCGACCCGGCGGGAGCGCATAGCCCTTTGGAGAGGCAGAAGGTGACCGAATGAGCGGGGCCGGCCAGATCGCGGGCAGGCACGCCATGCGCGGCTGCGGCGTTGAAGATGCGAGCCCCGTCCAGATGCAGCCGAAGGCCGTGCCGCTCGGCAAGCGCGCCCACGCTGCGGGTGTACTCGATGCTCAGGGCGGCTCCCCCACATCGATTGTGGGTGTTCTCCAGGCAAATGAGACGGGTGGTCGGGAAGTGAGGGTCGTCGCTTCGAATCGCCTCCTCGATGGCCTCAAGGCCAAGAGTGCCGTCGCGTTGATTCGGGATCGGATGGGGGTGGATCCCTCCCAGCGCGGCCACCCCGCCCGCCTCGAAGAGGAAAGAGTGTGCCTTGTCGCCGAGGATGATTTCGTCGCCGCGCCCACACTGAGCCAGGATCGAGGCGAGGTTGCCCATCGTCCCCGAAGGGACAAACAGCGCCGCCTCCTTGCCCATCCTCTCCGCAGCTATCTTCTCCAGGCGATTCACGGTGGGATCCTCACCGAACACGTCATCGCCGACCTCGGCCCTGGCCATAGCCTCGCGCATGGCCGGAGTGGGCTGCGTCACCGTGTCGGAGCGCAAGTCGATTTCTCGCATCTCACTCTCCCTGGATCCTTCGGGCAGGCGCGGCCTCCTCCCCCTGCCTCGCATTCGCCTTCACGCAGCCTCGATCTTAGTATCCTTCGCGTTGGCCCTCGCATCTACACCTGGCCCCCACCCCTTGCCCCTCCCCCGGCAGTTGCTCGAATCGGCAACGGATGGGCATTTGCCGGGGGAGGGGAGGTTACCTAAGGAGGCAAGGGGCGGCTCTGCCGCCCCTTGCCTCCTTAGACCTTCCTCCCCCTCTCTGCTTTCTCACGAAGCATGGGAGAGTCGCACCAAGCGGAGCCCCAAAGGGGTGCTTCGCGAAGGGGGCAGGGGGTGAGGTGACAGAGCTCCGGATGAGAGGGACACCGTATCCCTAAAGAGGCGTGCCTGCGAAAGCTACTGATTTCGTTGGCAGGCGCCAAGGGGACGACAACGACCGGTGGCTCCGGAAAGGTCCGAGCCGCAGGGGCTGCGTCGTGGCGATGTCAGGGTCGTGATGCCATAAGAGGTCACAGTCTCTTAACCCCTCACCCGGAGCTGCTCCAGCGCCAGTGCGAAGTCCTCCGGGATAGGGGCTTCAAACTCGCGGGCTTCGTCTTCCCCGGGCAGGATCAGGCGCGCCTTCCAGGCGTGAAGCATCTGCCGCGAGACTGCCAACGAAGGTTTCCGCCGGCCATACACGCGATCCCCGACTACCGGGCACCCGATGAACGCCAGATGAACACGGATTTGGTGAGTGCGCCCGGTTTCCGGGCGAACATCAAGCAGAGCGTGATCGGCATACGCCTCGAGGGTTCTAAACTGCGTGCCGGCTTCCCTGCCCTTGCCCGCGGCGACCACCGCCATGCGTTTTCTCTGCCGGGGGTCGCGGCCGATGGGAGCTTCCACGCGTCCCGAGGGCGTTGGAGGTCGGCCATCCACAAGCGCCAGATACGTCTTTTCGATCTGCCGCTCCTTGAACAGGCGCTGCAGGTGCTGGTGGGCGCGGTCGTGCTTGGCAAGCAAGATCAGGCCGGAGGTGTCCTTGTCCAAGCGATGGACGACACCCGGGCGAGCCTCGCCGCCTACGCCCCGAATGTCCGGCGCGTGAGCCAGCGCGGCTTGCACCAGCGTCCCAGTGACGTGGCCGGCGGCAGGGTGGACCACCATCCCGGCCGCCTTGTTCACGATCAAGACGTCGGAGTTCTCGAAGACAACGTCCAGCGGGATCGGTTCGGGCTCGAGGGAGGCCGGCCGGACGTCGGGGATGTCGATGACCAGCCTCTCCCCTCCGGCGAGGCGCAGTCCCGGCCTGGTGACCGGCCGGCCATTCACCGTGACGAGGCCCGTCCGGATGCAGTCCTGGATTCGCGTGCGGGAAAGATCGGGGATGTGCTCCGCCAGGAGGCGGTCGAGCCGGCCTCCCGGGGCGGCGACGGAGAGGCGGATCCTTCCCCCGTTCACCCCAAGGGGGCCTCGGGCTCGCGTGGCTCTTCCCCTCGGATGCCCCCTGCTTCGATCTTGCGTCGGCGCTCCTCGATCCACATCGCGCCAACGAGGATGGCCACTCCGCAGGAGATGCTGGCGTCGGCGATGTTGAAGACAGGGAACGAGCCGATCGAGATGAAGTCGGTCACTGTCCCTTGCGCGAGCCGGTCGATCAGGTTGCCCACGGCCCCGCCGAATTGCAGCCCGAGGGCGACCCGCAGGGGAACCTGACCGGATGGCACGCGCGGGTAGTAGTAGAGAATCGCGGCGGCCACCACAATCGCCACGACGGTGAACACCATACCGCCCGATTGGAAAATGCCAAAGGCCGCGCCGGTGTTGTTCCAGTGGACAATCCGGGCGAAGGGCGATAGCCACTCCCATGGCGACCACGGCTCGCCCACGGCAAGACGGGACCGGACGAGATACTTCGTCCACTGATCCAAACCGATCACCAAGCCCGCCAGTCCAAGCAGCACCAGATAGTCTCGGGCTTTCGCCAACTCATCCTCCAAAGAAGGCATTCGGCCTAGCAACCGGACGCCCATTGTACCGTACCGCGAGAGCAACCTCAATTTCCCGGCCCCATAATCAGCCCGCTTTCTTCAGCCACACCCGCGCCTGCTCTCCCTCGAAGCTGTGCTCCACGGAGTCATCCGTCCCCCCGCCAGCCGAACCGACTTTCTCGGCCAGCAGCTCGCTGCGCACGTAGTCGCGATGAGTTTCGAGAGCCGCCTGAAGCGCCGGGCTTGCGTGGTAGGCCAAATGGATGCGGTCGGCGACGTCGAGCCCCGACGCCTTGCGTTGTTCCTGCACGCGGCGAACGAATTCGCGAGCCAGGCCCTCGGCATGGAGCTCCGGCGTGATCTCCGTCCGGAGCGCAGCCACGTAGGGCCCTTCAGCGGCAGCCTCAAAGCCGGCATGAGCCTCCATCCGCACCTCGACTTCTTCGGGCAGGATCTTGATCGTTTCGCCTTCGAGCCGCAACCTCAACGCTTCGCCGGCCAACAGCCGGCTGCCGGCTTCTGCAGGATCCAAGGCGAGAATCGCCGTGCGGATCGAGGGAAAACGCGATCCATACTTCTGGCCGAGCTGCCGAGGATAGGGGTTCAAGCGGAAATCGACGGCTTCCGACACCGTGTCGAGAAGACGGACGTGCTTGACGTTGAGCTCATCGGCGAGCAGGTCCGCGTACCTCAAGATGATCGCGCCCTCCTCCGCGCCTCCAACGGCGAAGGCCGCCTCGGAGAGGGGCTGGCGGAGCTTGCGGTTGGCCTTGCTGCGCGCGGCATGGCCCAAGGATGCAAGGCGCATGACAAAGGCCATCTCGGCCGTGAGGGCCCGATCCACCTTGTCGGCAGCCGGTTGCGGCCATCCGCAATGGTGGATGCTCTCGGGAGCTTGTGGATTGACGGCCCGCTCCAGGTTTTGATACATCACCTCGGTGATGAAGGGCGTGAAGGGGGCGAGCAGCCGGATCAGCGTGGTGAGCGTCTCATAGAGCGTGGCGTAAGCCGCATTCTTATCGGCGTCCGAATCCCTGCTTGCGCCCGCCCGCGCCCAGAATCGTCGCCGACTTCTCCGCAAGTACCAGGTGCTCACGTCGTCGATCAGGCGGCCGAGCGCCTCGATCGCCACGTTCGGCTCGCAGGCCTCGAGCCTGGCCGTCACTTCATCGACGACCTCGTACAAGCGCGAGAGCGTCCACCGATCGAGCGGGCTCCGATGGGCGGGCCGGCCGTTTCCGGGGGCCCAGCCGTCGATCCTGGCGTAGGTGATGAAGAACGAATACACGTTCCAGAGGGGAAGCAGGAACTGCCGCCGGGCTTCATCGGCGCCGTGATAGCCAAACCACAGGTCTTTCTCGGGCTTGTGGCCGCAGAACAGCCAGCGCATCACGTCGACGCCCATCTTGTCGGCGGCCTCGTTGAACTCGATCGCATTGCCCCATGATTTGTGCATGGCCCGCCCATCCTCCCCCATCAGCGTCCCGTAGGTGAAGATCTCCTTGAAGGGGGCGCGGCGTTCGAGGATTGTGCTCATCGCCAGGAGGCTGTAGAACCAGTTGCGGAATTGGCCCGGGAAGCTCTCGCTGATCCAATCCGCCGGGAACCACTTCCGCCAATAGGCGCGATCGGAGTGATAGCGGGTCGTGCTCATGGCCACGATACCCGCATCGAGCCATGGGTTGCCGACGTCCGGGATGCGGCCGACCGCCGCGCCGCATTGGCTGCAGGCAATCTTGACCGCATCCACGAAGGGGCGGTGCGGGGTGTGTCCTTCGAAGGCCTCCCATCCTTCGATGGCGCGCGCCTTCAGCTCGCTCCGGCTCCCGATCACATCGAAGTGCCCGCATCGGGCGCATTCCCAGATCGGCAGGGCCAGGCCCCAATAGCGCTTCTTGGAAATCATCCAGTCGTGCATGTTGCGGAGCCAATCGAGCTCCCGGTCCATGCCGAAGGCCGGATACCAGCGCGTTTCGCGAAGGACCACCTCCATCATTTGATAGCGCAGGTTGCGATCTTTCTCTCCCGCTGAGATCTCCCCGTATGGCTTCTCGAGCTTCTCGCCCATGGAAATGAACCACTCGTCCACCAGGCGGAAGACCAGCTCCTCGTGGCATCTCCAGCAGACCGGATAGCGATGGGTGAAGTCGGCGACGGAATAGGAGAGCCCTTTGGCCTTCAGGCTCTCGAAGATGGGATCCGCCACCTCCCGAACCGATTTGCCGGTGAGCCAGGCGAATCCCTCCTGGAAGATCCCGGCTTCGTCGAGAGGCGCTAGGACGGGCAGGCCGTACTGCTTCCCCAGGAGGAAGTCTTCGGCGCCGCACCCGGGCGCCACGTGGACGATCCCGGTGCCCTCCTCCTCGCCGACCTCCGCCCAGGGGATCACCCGGTGGGCCGCCGGCGCGCCGCTGGAGATCTGAGCCGGGAGCTCGTCGAACGGGCCCTCGTATTCCCACCCCACCATCTCAGCGCCGGTCAGTTCCGCTTCCACCTCATAGGGCCCGCGCAGCATATGGGCCGTGCCTCGGCTCAGGTATAGGCGTTCGTCCCCCTGGCGCACGCGCATGTAGGTGAGGTCCGGCCCGACGGCGGCGGCAACATTGCTCGTCAGCGTCCACGGCGTGGTCGTCCAAACCAGGAGGCTTTCGCCGGGGCGGCCGCGCAGCGGAAAGCGAAGGGTCACGCTCGGGTGGGTGATCTCCTGGTAGCCCTCGGTGACGATCTCATGCTGGCTCAGCCCCGTCCCGCAGCGGGCGCACCACGGCATGACGTCGTGGCCCTTGTAGATCCAGCCTCGGTCGTGACACGACCGCAGCACGCCCCAGATGGCATAGTTGTTCTCATCCGAGAAGGTGAAATAGGAGCCCCCCAGCTCGGCCATCCCGAGCCGGCCGACGATGGATTCCACCGTCCCGGTCACGGGCCCCTCCGTCCCCTCGAGCACAATCACCTGACTGGGGTCTTGGGCCAGAAGGTCGCGCAGCAGGCGGAGGAGAGCCGGATCGTTCCAATCCATCCAGTAGCCCAGTCGAGTGCTTTGCTCCGTCTGAACGGCGGCGTAGGTGAGGACTCGTTGTTTGCACAGGAGGACAAACTCCGCCAGGCCGTAGGCTTCGATATCTCGCTTGGTCTTGAAGCCCTGGTCGCGCTCGACGTTGACTTCCACCCATAGCCCCTGGCAGTCGAAACCGTTCTGGTAGCGAGCCTGGTAGCCCTGCATGGCCCGGAAGCGATGATAGAGGTCCTTGTAGGTCCGGCCCCATCCGTGGTGGACGCCCATCGGGTTGTTGGCGGTGATCGGCCCATCGATGAATGACCAGCGAGGTCCCTCAGCGCGGAGCCGCCTGAGCTTCTCGAAGGCGTTGCTCTCCCGCCAGAACTTCAGGATCTCGTGCTCCTGGGCGACGAAATCCACCTGACTGGGAACGGGTTTGAACATGGCGCACCTCACAGGGGAGCTCTAGTCACTCAGGCTCCCATCCCGGTCGCGAGCTCTTGGCCAGTGGCACGTGAGCAGTGATCGGTGATCGGTGATCGGTCGTAGGTCACGCGTGCGTGGACAGACGCTTACTCATCACCGAGTAGCCGATCACCACGTAACACCAACCATAACGTTCGCAGGCGGCTCACGGCTCACCCTCCACCCCCACCACAAGCCTCTTATTGATCGCCCCCTTGCTCTTGTATTCTAGGATCCGGATGGAGCCCACCTCGCTGGTGTTGGCGACGTGCGTGCCGCCATCCGCCTGAAGGTCGAGCCCCTCGATCTCCACCACGCGCACCTCGAGAATGCCTTCCGGAAGGAGGTTGATCTTCGTTCGAATCAGATCGGGGATCTGGAAGGCCTCCGCCCTCGGCAGGATCCGCGATCGCACCGGGCGGCTCTCGGCCACTTCTCGATTCAGCTTCTCCTGGATCTCCCGCACCAGCTCCTGGCGCATGGTCTCAAACTCGAAGTCCATCCGGCCGCGCAGGGGCTCCATGTTGCCCCCGGTGACGCTCGCCTTGTAGTCTCGCCAGATCACGCCGCACAGGATGTGCATCGCCGTGTGGGTGCGCATCAATTGGTAGCGTCGATCCCAGTCGAGGGCCCCGTGCACGCGAGTGCCTACCGCAGGCACCGCGCCCTCCAGGGCGTGCCACACCTGGCCGTCCCGCCGCCGCACCTCGCTCACCCGCGCCTCACCGCCCTCCCAGGCGAGCGCTCCCCGATCCGCCGGCTGGCCCCCTCCGCCCGGGTAGAACGCGGTCCGGTCGAGAACCACCTCCGGCCCGGAGGCCTCGACGACGGACGCCTCAAACTCCCGCAGGTAGGCGTCAGCATGAAAGAGTAGCTCGGTCATCTCACCCTCGCTGTTCCACGGCGGTCTGCCGCGTTCGCCCGCCGAACGAAAAAGCTCCCGTCCTTTCCAGGGACGAGAGCCGTATCGCTCCCGCGGTACCACCCTGATACCCGCACGCGGCGGGCGCTCTGCCGGGTACGGCCCTTGGCTTATACCCGCGCCCTTCTAACGGTGGGCGGTCCCGGCTTCCCTACTGGCCGGCGGACGGCGTTCAGGTCGGCGTTCAGGTCGCGGCTCCGGAGCGATTTTCCGCCCCGCGTTCTGCCCCGGCTCCCACCACGCCCGGGTTCGCTGACAGCCCGCGGAGGGCGTACTCGTCTCCATCATCGCCTGTCTATGGATTGCGGCTATTATGCCACACCCTTCACGGCCAGGTCAAATCACACCTGGGAGCGGTCCAGCCAGCCTCTCCGCCAGCCAAGCGTTCAATCGATCCCCTGTCGGCGCCGGGTCAGGGAAACCACATTGAACAACAACACTCCAAGGTTCATCAAGAGGACTGGCACGTAGATGAAGGGCCCCGCAATCTCGGCCCATGTTGGTGTGACAAACCCCGAGATGAAGTACAGACCGCGTGCTTCCCTTATCGCCATCCAGGCAGTGGCCGCGACCACGAAAAGGGGCCCGGCCACGGCGTAAGAGGCCTCATACCTGGGCCGGATGCCCTGTCGCTGCCTTGCGTAGAGCACAATCGCCTTCGGGACTCCAAGGAATGCGGCCGCAATCAATGCGGCGGCTGCCACAAGAGCGATCAGTGCACCTAGGGGTTCACGGGTGATCGCTGCTCGGATGGCGCCAAATCCGAAGCTGATGAGAGCTGCCTGGTAGATGAGATGGAGCCGCCTAAAAGAGGAATCAACAGGCCCTGGGCCGCGCATGCTATCCTCCAGCCACACTAGAAGCCCCGGTTACTCGCTCGCGTATGGGGGACAGGCCACTCTCCAACCTCATTGGCTATAGGGCATGCACGGAGACCTTGGATTGCAGCCCACGGCCAATCTCGACCTGCAGGGTTGACCGTACCCGGCCGACTCCCTGCAGGCAGCGTCTTCGCCTACGCCACCCCGTTCGCCCGGCCAGCTCTTGCGAAAGGACAGGCTCGCCCGGTAGCATGATCAAGCGACCGAACCATCACCGCTCCGCGGCATTCGTCATCTAACTTGAGACGCTCGCGCCCCGCGCACGAGGCGCTCGGCCGCCAGGGCTCCTAGTCCTCCGGGGGAACCTTGCGCTGGCGATGGCCCTTCAGCCGGCTGCGGCGCCGCTTGGCCTCCAGCCGGCGCTCCTTCGATGCGCGTGACGGCTTGGTGGCGCGGCGCGCCCGAGGAGGCGTCGAGGCTCGGCGCAGCAGGGCTGCAAGCCTCTCCAGGGCGTCTACCCGATTTCTCTCCTGGGTGCGGAAACGTTGTGCCTCGATCACCAGCACGCCTCGCGCGGTCATCCTTTTCCCGGCCAGGCGTGCGAGGCGCGGCTGGATCGGATCCGGCAGAAGTCGCGACCCCAGAACGTCCCATCGAAGCCTCGCCGCGGTGGCGACCTTGTTCACGTTCTGCCCACCGGGGCCCGAAGAACGGAAGAACTCGAAGCGGATCTCACCGGCGCGTTCAAGATCCTCCGGGGTTGGAGCCTTCACTAAGGTCTCGGGTGACCCTGCTTTGATGGGTTCCACGAGGAGCGTCCGACGGGCAAGCGAGGCTTACGGAGGGGTGGCA
>DATEAV010000191.1:0-6970 GCA_035288185.1 Anaerolineales bacterium
CGGAAGGATCCATCGGCGATCCCTTCCCGGAGAAGCGCTTCGAAATACGTCTGGTAGCGGCGATAGGGGGCGATCGTGGCCTGCCAGACGGCCGGGTCGAGGCGGGCCTGCGTCCAGAACTCGAGGAACATCGGCACCCGGCCATCGGCGACCTCGAAGATGCCGCCGGCCAGGCCGGCCATGTGGCGGAGGGATTGCGCGGCGTTGTCTGTTGCCTGCCGCGAGGCGGCCAGACGCGCGTCAATTCCTTGAAGCCAGATCTCCAAGAGTTCGAGGAAAACGGCCTGCTTGGCTGGGAAGTGATGGTAGAAGGCGCCCTTGCTGACGCCGGCCGCCTCGCAGATCTCGGCGACCGAGGCCGCCTCATAGCCGGAGGCGGCGAAGGCCGCGAGGGCAGCGCTCAAGATCGCGGCGTGAGTCTCCTCGCTCCTCTGCTGTTGTGGCAAGCGGTCACCCTCGGGGAAAGATCCCTGGATTGGCAAGAAACCGACCAGTCGGTATGATTCTAGGCGACATCGGCTGTCCAGTCAAGGGTTCGCCAGTACCAGGACAAAGAATACGTGCGAAAGGCGCTATGAGGGTGTAGCATGGTCGAGGGGGCGTGCGGACTGATAGATGACAACATCATCTCGTGAAAATGTGGCTCGAGCGCGCTCGCCGGAAAGCTCCGAGCGCGAGTGGCTCTGCCCATCGACACGTGCCTTCCTCGAGGAGGCCCGCCGGACGCCCGGCTATTCCACCTTCGACCTGCTGCACGGCCTGGCCTACGCGCGCTGGCCCTATTTCTACATCCGGGTCGGCACTGGAGAGCACTGGCTCGCCCGACCCTTGGGCGCCCTGGCCAGCCTGTGGAGCTGGCTGATGCGGCTCCGATCGCCACTTGGGAGCCGAGGGAGCACCGCCGACGGCTATCACGGGAAGGTGGTTCCCCTCGGCGCGGCGAAGAGCCTGGTCACCGTGGGGGAAGACATCCAGGTGAGCGATCTGGAGCGGGTGATCCCCTACCCGCGCGCTCGCGCCCTGATCCTCCGCAATCCGGGCCACATCGTCGCCGTCGAATGTCCTTGCCGGGCCGCGCGCCGGGATCCCTGCCTGCCGCTGGACGTCTGCCTCATCGTGGGCGAGCCCTTTGCGAGCTACATGATCGAGCATCACCCTGCCCGCGCACGGTGGCTCTCTGCGACGGAGGCCGTGGGTATCTTGGAGGAGGAGCACGCTCGCGGCCACGTCCATCACGCCTTCTTCAAAGACGCCATGCTCGGGCGCTTCTACGCGATCTGCAACTGCTGCTCGTGCTGCTGCGGTGCCATGCAGGCCCATCGCAACGGAACGCCTATGCTGGCGTCGTCGGGCTATGTCTCCCGCGTGGATGAGAGCCTGTGCGTGGGCTGCGGAGACTGCCGGGAGGCCTGCCCTTTTGACGCGCTCGCCTTCGATGAGGGCGCGCCGCTGATCAATGAAAGCGCGTGCATGGGCTGCGGCGTCTGCGCCTCGGCGTGCGAGACCGGGGCCCTCACGCTTGCCCGCGAGCCTGCCCGCGGCGAACCCCTCGAGGTGCTCGAGCTTCTCCCCGCCTCCCAGAGCCTTTGAGCTCGTCGCGCGGCGACCCCTCAGGGGCTTCTCCGGTTTTGGGGGCGGCCAGTCCTTCCTCTCGACGTCATACCCATAGCCTGTGACAAATCGCGACGATTGTCAGGATGTGATCACTTGCACACGACGCGGTCGCGGCCTCGTTTCTCGGCCTGGATCGACTTGCCTCACCCCCGCGACCCCCGGGTTGTTCCGTCACCCCGGCGCAAGCCGGGGTCCAGACATGCGCTCAAGCCGCCCACCTGGGTTCCGGCTTTCGCCGGAACGACGGGTGTGGCCTCACCCGCCGTAGGTCGGGGGTTAGAAGGTGGGAGTGCCGAGAGGCGACGTGGCCGAGTCGAGCGTGCGCTAGGAGCTGCCGGGGAATTCGTTCCCGCCTTCTTAGGGCCTGTGGGGGGCAAGGGGGGCAAGTGCCTTTGCCCTCTTCTGCCCCCTCGCGTGGCACCCCGAGCAAAGCGAGGGGCACACCCCCCGTCACCCCCTTCGCAAACATCGTCCCAGCGTTCTCCTGGGAGCCGCCCTGTGGCGCGACTCCGCGTGTGGGTAGCGAACGGGCGGCGTCGCTGGATCGCGACCTCGCTGGCTGCAGATCGCGCATCGGCCCGGCAGGGATATGCCCGCCCGCCACGGAGGCTCCTCGCGAGGCGTCCGATCTCAGGGTGGTAGAATCCTCGCCCCATGATCCCCGACCCATCCGCTCCCACGCAGCCCACGCGGCCGCGCCCGGCTCCGCCCGCCGTGCTCCTGGCGCAAACGCAGCCGCGCCCTCCTGCCCGCAGGCGGAAGCTGCTCTCCCCGGTGCTTCTCGCGGGATTGCTCCTCGGGCTTCTCTTGGGCGCCTACTTCCTGGCGCCGTTGCGCACCACTATCCTCCTGCTGGGGATTGACCGCAGCCCCGAAGGCACGGCCCTCGGGCGCAGCGATACCCTGATCCTGACGACCGTGCTCCCGCTCCGGCCCTATGTCGGCATGCTCTCGATCCCCCGGGACCTGTGGGTGACGCTGCCCGGCGACGGCCCGAATCGAATCAACACCGCCCACTTCTTCGCGGAGGAGGCGGAGCCCGGAAGCGGCCCAGCCGCGGCGATGGAGACCGTCAGGACGAATTTCGGGGTCGACGTCGACAATTACGTCCGCATCCAGTTTGGCGGGATCCGAGGCTTCGTCGACGCGCTCGGCGGCCTCGTGGTCGACTTGGATCTGCCGACTGCCGGCCTCGCCGCCGGCCACCACGTTCTGACCGGCGAAGAGGCTCTGGCATTTGTCCGCTACCGGGAGGGCGGCGACGACTTCACCCGCATCGGCAACGCCCAACTCTTCCTGAGGGCAGTGCTGCGCCAGCTGCTCCACCCGACCTCCTGGCCACGCCTGCCCCTGGCGCTTTGGGCGCTGATCCGCGCGCTGGATTCCGACATCCCGCCGTGGATGTGGCCCCGGCTTGGGTTGAGCGTGCTTCGCCTCGGCCCCGGCGGCGTCGATCTGCGCTCGGTTTCTCGCGAGATGGTGGAGCCCTTCATGACGGCGGGCGGGGCGAGCGTGCTGGCGCCGAATTGGGCCCTGATCAACCCGGTGTTGCTCGAGATGTTTGGCCAGTGAGGGCGGCGCTGCTCCGCGCCTCTCATCCAGCCCTAAGCGCGCGCTCCTGCATCTCTAACCTTTGGGGCGTAGGCTTGGATGTTGGTCGGGGACGCCAGGACGGGCCCGGGAGCGGGAGGAGAGGATGGGGGAACCGGAGGAACGCGGCGGGGGTGAGACCGAGGGCCGCTCGCGAATTCCGGCCGGGTCGGTGTTCTACACCAGGGTAGTTCCTGCGGTCCTAATCGGGCTGGGGATCCTCACGGCTGTGCTGATCGTCCTGGCCGCGGGGATCGCGTTGGGAATCGTCCCGTATCGGTAGGGCAACTTCGCAAGGGTCGACAGGAGGCAGGAAGCAGGATGAGCGCAACACGGGTGTTGCCATTTATCACTACGCTGGTGATGCTGGTCTTTACGGCTTCGGTCTTGCAGCGCTACCAGGCCCGCAGGAAAGCCCACTTTCTCTTCTGGGGAATCGGCCTGGCGATGTTCGGGTTTGGGAGCTTCGCCGAAGCCTTTTTCGCCGTGGCCGGGTGGAGCACCCCCATCTTCTTCGGCTGGTACCTCTTCGGCGCGGCGCTCAACGCAGCCTGGCTGGGGCACGGCACGCTCCTTCTTCTCAACCGCAAGCGATGGGTCCACGTGCTCACCGCCGCGCTCCTGACAGGGAGCGTGGCCACTGCAGTGCTCATGGTGCAGGCGATGCCCCGGATCGAGGCCGGCGTCTTCAACCCTGCGCTTCCCATCAGCGAGCAGTATGGGACCAAGGTCATTGAGCCCGGCGATGAAGTTCCGGCAGGCGCGCAACTGACCACCGTGACCTATCGAGGGGAACAAGTCCAGGTCGTTCGTGGGCTGATGCCACTCGGAACGACGGTGCGCTCGGTGACGCCCTTCTTCAACATCTACGGGCTGATCACCCTTGTCGGCGGCGCGCTCTGGTCGGCCTGGCTCTTCCTCCGCAAACGCGTGCTTCCCAACCGGGTGATCGGCAACGTTCTCATCGCTGTGGGCGCCTTAGTGATCGCCTCCGCCAGCACGCTCACACGGCTGGGCTATGGACAGTATCTGTATCTGGGTGAGCTGATTGCCGCCACGCTGATGTACGCGGGGTTCGTCACCGCCTCCGCCCCGGCTGCGGAGATGGAGGCCTCGCCCGCCGCGCTGCCCGCGTAGCCGCCGACATCGCCTGAAGAGTCGTCGATCGCGCCCGCGCCGTGTAGAATCACGCGGGCGCGTTTCGCGCGCCCCGGAGGTCGAGTCCATCCTGGCGGGGACCTCGGAGGGCAAATAGAGTGCAGCGCGGGGGAGTCGCGTGATCATCCGGAACATGACAGCCGGCGACGTCGATGCCGTCCGCGAGGTGGAGGCGATCGCTTTCCAACCGGGATGGGCCAGGCAGCACGGCGCCTCTTCGCCGCGCCCGCGGCGCACGCGCCTGAACGCGCTCGCCCGGCTCGAGAAAGACCCGGAAGGCTGCTTCGTCGCCGAGACCGAGGGCCAAACGGTGGGCTACATCTTCTCCCGGACGTGGGGCGGGGTGGGCTGGTTTGGCTCCTTCGGCGTTCGCCCGGAGTTCCAAGGGAGGGGCATCGGAAAAGCGCTGCTCCTGCCCAGCCTCGACTACCTGGGCCGCGCCCCGCGCATCATCGGGCTGGAGACCGGGCTGGAGAGCCCCTACAACCTCGGCCTGTATCTGCGCCAGGGATTCGAAGCCCGCTTGCCCACACTGGGGATGGCGATCGATCTCGGCCTGGAGCCGCGCGGGATGCAGGGGCTGCCGCGCTACTCGGGGTCGGCGGCAGAGGCGCGAGGCCGGTGGGCGGCCGAGCTGGCCGAGGCGACGGGTGAGATCCTCCCGGGAATGGACTACATCAAGGAGATTGACTCAACCGCTCGCGACGCTCTCGGGGAGACCTTCGTCTTCCAGAGTGAGGGCCGCGCCGTGGGGATGAGCGTCGTCCACCTGGCGAGCCCGTACGAGGGCTGGGGTGACGACACGGCCATGATCGTTGCGCTCGCCCTTCACCCGGGGGCAACCGATGAGAACAGCTTTCGCGTCTTGATCTCCGAATCATCGGCCTATGCCCTGGCGAACGGTAAGGCCAGGCTCACCCTGAGCGTCTCCACGACTCACACATGGGCGGTCGACCGGCTCCTGGCATGGGGGTTCCGCATCGAGCGCGCCGGCGTGCTGATGATCCGGCGTGGGCAGACGGCGGGCCTGGGCATCGACCGAAAGGTCGATCTCTCGCGCTGGGCCGGGTGATCCGGCGCGCTTCGCCCGCTATGCTCTGTCGGGCTTGGGGGAAAGGGTGTTGATCGACCCGCCGAAGTAGTCTACAATCGCTATGCCGCGAGCTGAGGTGGCTCTTGCGCCCAGGGTTCGATCGAGACCGGACGGCGGTGGGCACGAAGAAGCCCGTCGCATTGGAGCTCTACACCCCGACGCACCGGGTGCTGGGCCTTGTCTTTCCGGGTCCGGGGGGCCTCTTCAGCTACATGAATCTGCGCACCGAGTCCTACGTCGAGCTGGAGAACGCCGAGTTCTGCCCGCTGCACCGGTTTCCCGAAGGGGTCGAGAGGACGGGGAGAACCTGGATGGTGAAGAGCGAGATCGCCGCCGTGCTGGCCCGCAGCCGCGGCGATCTCGGGGCGGGGGGCGCGACGCGGGCCGGTTACACCAAGCCCTTTCCCTACGGGGTGCGCATTCAGGTCGGCGGCTATGAGGTCGAGGGCATGCTGGAAAGCGGGGGACGGTTCGACTTCGGCGTGTTGATGTTTGAGGGAGATGCGCAGTTCATCTCGCTGCAGAACACGCGGTTGGCGGCAATCCTCTTCCCCCGGGTGCAGGCGTCTGCTCCGGCGCTTCTCTTCAACCGGGCGATGGTGACTGCCCTGACCATGCTGCCCTCGGAGCCTCCGCCGTAGGTGTGGCGGGCCAACATCCACAGGGCGCGAGAGCCTGCCGAACCTGCTTTGTGCGGTGCGCATGCCTCGCCAGGTTCGGACAACGTGGGCGACGCACGTCATCGTGGTCATGCCGTCGCTTGCTGCTGCCAAAGAGCGTAGGGGCGACGCATGCGTCGCCCCTACGGAACTCGTGAAAATCCTTCGCGGATCCAGGCGCCCCTTAGGTCCGGGCGTTTTGTCGCTGGCGAACGCCGGCGGCGAGTCAGGAAAGAAAGGCTCCGGAGCCTTTGGGTTGCGTCCCTAGCTATGCTCCCGCGGGCCGCCCGGTGAGGGCCGCGGTCGCCCAGGCGAGGCGGGCGATCGTCTCGAAGAGGGTATCGACGCCCTCTCCGGTTGCGGCGCTGGTCTCCAGGTAGGGCGCCTGGATCGAGTCGGCGTAGGCGCGCGCCTCTTCGGCGGCCTGCACACGAGGGAGATCGATCTTGTTTGCGACGACCACCAGCGGTTGATTCGGCACGACCTCGATCACCTCTTGCCGCCAGCGTCCCAAGCCCTTGAAGCTTTCGGGGTTGGTCGCGTCAAAGACCATCGCCGCCGTCCGGCCGCCTTTATAGAACCCGGGGCGCATCACCTGGAACCGGTCCTGCCCGGCGAGATCCCATATCGACAGCTTCACCTCGCCCTGAGGGAGCTGCACGATCTGCGTTTGGAAATCGACGCCGATCGTCGTCACGCGGGAGGCGGTGAACATCCCGGTGCAGTAGCGGCGAACCAGGGAGGTCTTGCCGACGTTGCCGTCGCCGACGAAGAGCACCTTGAGAACGGGGATCGCTGCCATGAGGCGAGGGAGCTCAGGATCCGCGCCCGAGGAAGTGGCCGTGCGGGAAGACCA
>DATEAV010000192.1:0-3991 GCA_035288185.1 Anaerolineales bacterium
CCCCGGCGCCGATGTAGAGATCGACGACGCGCCTGAGGCTCGGCAGGTCAACGTTGCCCTCCGCGTCGAAGGGCGTGGGGACCACCGAGAAGACACCGGTCAGATTCGGGAACGACTCTTCGGCCATTGCGGTTGCGCTCCGGCGGCTTTGCAGGTGCCTAAGACTATAGAACATCCAGGGGGGAAGTCAACGTTTGGCCCCGATACGCAGAGTTTGTGAACGAATCTCCGAGCGATCCCTTGGGATCCCTCTCCACGGTTGAGGCGTCTTATATTGCCCCCACCCCTACCCCTCCCCCGGCAGTTGCTCGAATTCATTAATCCGAGGGGGACATGCCGGGGGAGGACACGCTTTGTCAAGGGGGAATCCGGAGTGCAGGCGCGCGCCAGTACGGATGCGGCGCCACGCCGGGTAAGGCGTCTGGTCTGGTGGTGTCCCGCCACCGCTTCCTCTCCGCTCTTCGGCTGCGGTCGAGATGTCAGCTGCGCGGTTGGCTGCGCTCCAGGCAATGCGCTAGATGGATCGCCTCATCATAGACGGATCGGGCTTGCCAGAGGCGCCACAGCACGCCCAGCCATCGATTGGCCAGGCAGCGCAGCGCGTGGTTGTCAGAAGCGCAGTGAGGCCGCACGCGCTGCCAGTAGGAATTGGCCCAAACTGACTCTTGCAGGGAGCAACGGGCCCACTGTTGGGCGATGTGCCGGAACTCTCGATCGCAGGCGTAACGGAAGTGAACCCAACGCCGCTTGCCGCTCTGCTCGGTTACCGGACAGGTTCCGGCCAAGGTCTGCACACTCGCCCCGTCGGGAAAGCGTCGACGATCGTCCCCGAACTTGGCTAGCAGCGCTGGGGCGAGCAAAGGGCCGGCCCCGGGCAGGCTCAGGAAGATCTCGCCGTCGGGATGTTGTTGGAACAAGGTGGCGAGCTGCTGCAAGGCGGTGCGTTTGGCCCGTACCAGATCGGCCAGCAGACCGGCCAGGAGTGCGGTTTCTTGGGCGTAGACCAGGGTCGTCTCAGCATCGCCGGTCGGCTGAGGGGCCTGCAGCCGGGCGAAGCAGCGCGGCAGACGTCGGGGATGAGGGTAGCGCTGCTGGCGAGCGAAGCTTTCAAAGTCGCTGAAGCAGAGTGCCTGGCTCGCCTCTGGGGTGGGATAGCGCTGCAGGAAGGCCAGAGAGGTGGAGCTCGTTAGATCGCTAAAGACTTGTAGAGCCGCCGGGTAGTAGCGGGCGAGCAAGGCGGTCAGGCGATTCGAGTGCCGGGTGATGGTTCGGGTGAGATGCAGGATCAGGCTGACCTGGGCCCGCAGCTGGCGCACGAGCAGGCTGTCCCGGATCCAGGGTTGCAGGCGGCCTTGGTCGGTGCGGAGCACGTCGGCGATCACAAAGGCGTCACTGACGTCGGAGTGGGCGCCGCTTTGGCGGTAGCGCAAACGGCTGCTCTTGACCAGGCGAGGCGGAAGGACAAACAACTGGTCATAGCCGCGGCTCCAGAGGAAATCCACCAGCAGGTTATGGGCGGTCTCCAGCCCGACCCGGCACTCGCCCGCCGCGACGCCAAGGCGGGTGCGGGTGGCTTCCAAGTACAGGAACCCCTCGGGGCTGTGATCGAAAGTGATCTGAGCGATCAAGGCTCCACCAGGGTTGAGGAAAACGGCGTCGTGCTTCTTTTGGCTCCAATCAATCCCGAGATATACTTGCATGGGGTCCTCCTGCAGCCAAGAGCGGAGACCCCGGCGACGCTGCGAGGGCGGTTCCGCGGCCCTGTTACGGCGCTCGAAGCGCAACACGCTTTCGACGGTGTCGCCCTCCGGCCTGGGGGACAGTCCTCCCCGGGCGCTCGCAGCGCAGGGAAGGTTTGGTCCTTGGTCCCAGGCCGTCGCCGACGGGGTAGACGGGTGACGGGACACCCCTGTTCTACCCCGTCGTGCTTCCAGAGGCCAGTGTACAGTAACAGGGGAGGTTGTTCTAAGGAGGTAGGGGGCGGCCAAGCCGCCCCCTACCTCCTTAGATCTTGTGCCCCCTCTCCGCGTTCGATCCGCGCGCGGGAAGAGGCATGGCAAGCGGAGAGGGGGATGGGGGGTGAGGCCGAAGTGCGTGAAGAAGGGAAACCTTCAGGCGCCAGGAACGTATCGACTGGTGGCCTGCCTTCGCTGTGATCCGATCTGTTCACAGGCTCTCACCCGTGAGGGCAAACATCACCGCAGAGAATGCAGAGATTTCCGTTCAGGCTCTGCGTGCTCTGTGTTCTCTGCGGTGATGGTGAGGCCGCAGCTATGGAAGGACTACCGGCACACGGCAAGGCCGAGGGAGGCCAGCCAGCGCGCCACGGCCGGGTGGCGAGCCAGGCGAGGCAGGCGAGGTTGGGGAAGCCCGCCTTGAGGGCAGTCGGGGGAGAGGATCGGAGGCGGCGTCGGCTCGACGAAGGGGAGGTTGGCGCGGCCCGGGGTGGGCCACAGGCCGTAGGCAAAGTGATCGGAGCCGTCGGGGAGCCGGCCGTAGGAGAGATTGTAGGCGCGCACGCGCAGGTAGCGGATGGAATCGATCACCTCGCCGCGCGCCCCGAGCAGGCGGACGACGTCACCGCTGTCGTTGAGGGCGATGCCGGTACGCGTGCGGAAAAACGTAGCGAAACCTCCGGGCGAGATCGTGATGCCCGGAATGGTGTAGGGGCCGGAGCCGATGTCCTCACCGTCGTCGAGGACCCAACCGCGCAGGAAAACCGGGTAGGGCCCGAGGTTGTGGAGCTCGATGAACTCGTCGCCCGTCGACACCTCGCCCGCGCCCTCCCAATCATAGTGCGGCCGGATCAGGACCTCGTTGATCACCACTCGGCCAGGGACCCATGTGGCCTCGGGTGTGGGGAAGAAGATCGAGTTGGGCTGAAGGGGCGTGCCGGCGACCGGATGGCCCTCGGAATCGTGGCCGCTGCCAAAGTAGCCGGTGAAGGTTGCCCAATTGCCCGGGTGGTCGCCGCCGCCGCGGCGCTCCATGCTGGCCCTCGAAGCGCTCGATCCTGCGGGCCAGCCCCCTCCATCGGCGTTGGCGCTGTCGATCAGCGAGCCGGCGGGATCGCGAAGCCAGAGGCTGTCCCCGCTGTTGTTGAGGCCTCCGCTGTAGATCTGGTCGGCGGGAAGATCGGAGATCGTCGAATCGTCCGTCCGTTCCAGCAGGAAGTATCCACCGGCGGGGAGCGCCCCGGCCAGGGCTATGGAGAGATCGTCTCCGTCGCTCAGGGTCCACCCCGAGAGATCGATCTCGGCCGAAGAGGCGTTGTAGAGTTCGATCCACTCATCGGAGGAGGATGCCAGTGTGCCGGCCCACGCGGCCTCATGGATCAGGATAGAAAGCGGCGGGAAAGGAGTGAGGGGAGGCGTGGGAGTGGGGGTGGAATAGCCGAGGGCGTTGGGCGCCCGTGGCGTCCCGGCGATCGGGTTGGCGGCGGCGTCGTGCGCGCCGCCGACGCCGGCAAAGGTCGTCCAGTTGCCGGGGAGATCCTCGCCGCCGCGACGTTCCATGCTGGCCTTGGCGGAGCCTCCGCCTGCGGGCCATGCACCCCCGTCGGCGTTGGCGCTGTCGACCACCTGTCCGGAGGGATCGAGAAGGCGCAGCGTCTCGCCCGAGTCGCTCAAGGCGCCCGCGTAGATGCGATCGGCAGGAATGTCGCTCACCGTGCTGTCGTCGGTGCGCTCGAGGAGGAAGAAGCCATAAGGGGGCAGGGTGCCGGCGAGCGTGTGATGGATATCGTTCCCGTCGGTAAGGATCCAACCGTTGAGATCAATCGCCGAGTCGCCCGGATTGTGAAGCTCGATCCACTCATCCGAGGCCGAGGCCAGTGTGCCGGCCCAGGCGACCTCGTTGATCACCACCGCCAGGGCGGGGTAGGCGGTGGGCGCCGGAGGCTCGGGGGTGGGGGACTGGGTGTCGGTGGGGGTGGGGGAGAGAGTCGCGGCTTCGCTCGGCGTCGGCGTCTCGAGGAGGGTTGGTGTAGATG
>DATEAV010000193.1:0-7555 GCA_035288185.1 Anaerolineales bacterium
CATCGAATACCTCTGGCAGTCCGCGCAGGCAGTTGGCCGTGTGAATGCGGTACTTCGGCTCCCAACGCACCGTGATACTGGCGTTGCGATAGTCTCTCTGAACGTCGGCGCGCTTGCGTGCTTCTTCAGCCATCTGCGCCCCCGCACCCTATCCCGCTTTCTGGGCCTGTGAACTAGTCCCGGTCTGACCCAGTTGGCGCCTTCTCTGTACCTGGCGCGTCTTCAATGTGCCCCCACCCCGTTCGGGCCGCGAAGCCCTCCCGAAGGACATCGGAACGATGCGGCCCGCCGGGGCGAGACGGCCCCTGGCCCCTCCCCCGGCTGTTGCTCCCATTATCTGGGTGATGAGGATTCGCCGGGGGAGGGGAGGTTACCTAAGGAGGCAAGGGGCGGCTCCGCCGCCCCTTGCCTCCTTAGACCTTCATCCCCCCTCTCCGCCTTCGCGCAATGAGTGGGAGAATCGTGACAAGCGGAGAGGGGGGTTGGGGGGTGAGGCGGAAAGGTACAAGAGATGAAGGGCACTGCATCTGTGCAGTCGGATGCGAGGGATGCTTGCGCATATCCTCGCCCGATTCCTTCACGGTCCCTCATGGCGCCCCGCGCACATCCAGGCTCGCCTAAGCCGCGATCACCTTGGCCTGGGTGAAGAGGTAGTGGTCGTGGTAGTAGTGGATCCACAGGAAGCTCAAGACGGCGATGTAGTAGCCGCGATCAAAAGCGACGTCGAAGGGCTGGCCGAAGGCGAAGCGGAGCAGCATGAAGATCACGCCGGCCAGGGCGACATCAGCTACCGTCAGCCCAATATTGAACAGGTAGTAGCGCCGGGCCGATCCATCCACCGAAAGGCGCTTCACAAACGGCGAGCGATCGAGCTCGCCCCTGCCCTGACGCAGGTTGTTGAGCATCCAGGTGAGCGCCAGGTATTGAAACGAGTGCCAGACGTTCATCCCCTGGAACGCCGTGTCCAGATTGCCCAGCGCCGGGACGAAGAACGAGGCCGCCACCGTGAGGGCGATGAAGATCGTCTTCGGCACATGAAGCCCCCCCTCCTTCCACTCGACCGCCGTCTTCGCAACCCAGGCGACGAGCGCCACGCCAAACGCGCCGCCAGCCAGCCACACCATCCACGGTCCCAAGGGCAACACCGAGCCGATCACCGCGCTCAGGTCGTTGGTGCCGATCCGAAAGGCGCCGGTCGAGATCTTCCAGGCGGCCAACGGATACAGCGAGGTGAGGATCACGCCGTAGTCGGCAAGACGCGAGAAGAGCGAGAGGCGGGCCGGCTCGCGCTGGTTGTAGAGTTCGGTGACATAGATGATCTGGTGAAGGACGTGCACCGAGGCCCAGAAGAAGAAGACCGTCAGAAGCAAAGGCAGGTTCAGGAGCGCCAGGGCGGTGACGATCACCGGGATCACGACCGACGACCAGATCAGCCGAGGGTGCTTGCGGGCGAACTCGTGGTCGAGAGCGGTGCGCGTGAAGGTGGCATACATGTGCGGCCCGCCCACGACCAGCGCCACGACCCCGTTCACCAGATTCCGGCTGAACGAGTCTGCCGTCGCCCCGAATGAGCCCGCCAGGGGGCCCAGAACCGGCTGGAGTTCGAGGAGCGCCAGATAGGTCAGGTACGGAAGTGCGACCAGTACGACACTGAGGCTGATGAAGGTGAGGTCCCAATCCCGGGTATGGAGCCAGGCCTTCTCGGCGCCTTTCTGGCGGGAAAGGATGCCTGCGCCAACGCTCATGGAGTTCCTCCGCTTTGGGGTAGTCGGTACCCTCGTATACCGTGTCGCGGCCGCAGGGTTGGGAGAGAAGGACCGCGCCGTCCGAATCCGCGCCCGAGAACGCGAATGTGGGTTTCCAGGATCAGCGTCTTGATCTCCGTGCAGGCGCTCACGCTCTCTTTCGGGGCTCACATCACCCGAGGCGCCGGGTCCTTGATCGCCCCGCGCTCGGTGAGAGGCAGATCGGTCAGTGGATCTCGGTCGGCCGGAGGATCGCACTTGGCCAACCGGACGGCGCAGACCTTGAAATCGGGGATCTTGGCGCGCGGGTCGACGCGGTTGAGGGTGAGCACATTGGCGGCCGCCTCGACGAAATGGAAGGGGATGAAGACCGTCCCCTCCGGCGACCGCCCGCTTACCATCGCCCGCAGCCGGATCGCCCCGCGCCGCGAGGCCACCTCCACCCAGTCGCCTGTGGCCAGGCCGAGCCTCGCTGCGTCTGCCGGGGAAACCTCGACCGTCGCCTCCGGCCAGATCTCATCCAGCGCGGAGTGCCGGCTGAGCGTGCCGCCGTGCCAATGGTAGAGCACGCGGCCGGTGGAGAGGATGAAGGGGAACTCGTCATCCGGCAGCTCGCTCTTCGTGCCGAACTCGAGCGGCCAGAACTTGCCCCTTCCGCGAGGGAAGGTATCGGCGAAGAGGAACGGCGTCCCCGGATGATCCTCGCTCGGGCACGGCCAATGCACGCCGCCCTCCCGGTCGAGCCTCTCGTAGGAGATCCCGGCGAAATCGGGGGTGAGCCGCCGCATCTCCTCCCAGATCTCGGAAGGATGCCGATACTCCCACCCGGCGCTGGGATCGACGCCCAGCCGGGCCTCCAGCCGCCGGGCCAGATCGGACACGATCTCCCAGTCGGGCCGGCTCTCCCCAATGGGCTCGATCGCCATGTGCACGCGCTGCACGCGCCGGTCGGAGTTGGTGAACGTCCCGTCCTTCTCGGCGAATGAGCAGGATGGGAGGATCACATCCGCCAACTCAAGGGTCGAGTTCATGAAGATGTCCTGGCCGACGATGAACTCTATGGCTTCGAGCGCATGGCGGGCGTGATTGAGGTTTGGCTCGCTGGTGAGTGGATCCTCGCCCATGATGTAGAGGGCACGGACCTTCCCGCTCAGCGCGCCGTCGACGATCTCGGTGATCGTCATTCCCGGCGTGGGGCTGAGCGTCGGCCGGCTCCAGGCGGCGGCGAAACGGCGGCTCACCTCGGGATCGTCCACCCGCTGGTAGGCGGTGTAGACGTTGGGCAGCCCGCCGCTGTCGGAACAGCCCTGCACATTGTTCTGGCCACGCAACGGGTTGAGCCCCGTCCCTGGCCGGCCAATCTGCCCGCACAGCAGCGCCAGATTGGTGATCGCCAGCGTGTTGTCGCTCCCGTGCGTGCTCTGGCTGATCCCCATCCCCCAATACACCGCCGCCGCCTTCGCCGTGGCATAGAGCCGCGCCGCCTGGCGGATCTCCTCCGCCGGGACGCCGGTCTCGCCCTCCGCCCATTCGGGCGTGAAGGGCTCGAGGGACTCGATGTAGTCGGCGAAGCCTTCGGTGCGGGCCTCAATGAAGGCGCGGTTGTAGAGCTTCTCCTCCACCACCACGTGCGCCATCGCCTGCCAGATCGCCACGTCAGTGCCGGGCCGCTGGCGCAGCCAGAGGGTGGCAAACTGTGTCATCTCGATCTGCCGCGGATCGATGACGATCAGGCGCGCCCCGTTCTTGCGCACAGCGCGCTTGAGGAAGTTGCTGATGACAGGATGCGTCTCGGTCGTGTTGGATCCGGTGACGATGAAGGTCTCGAGGTGCTCCATCTCGGCAATGGAGTTGCTCATCGCGCTCGAGCCGATCGCCAGCTGGAGCCCGGCGACGCTGCCGGCATGACAGAGCCGCGAGCAGTGGTCGACGTTGTTGGTCCCCAACACCGCCCGCACCAGCTTCTGAAGCAGGTAGTTATCCTCGTTGGTCGCCTTAGCGCACGCGAAGGCGGCGATGCTGTCCCCGCCTTGCTCACCCGCGATCAGCGCCAAGCGGTCCGCCACAAGGTCGAGCGCCTCCTCCCAGGAGGCTTCCCGCCAGACCGGCGGCCTCGAGCGCGGCTCCGCGGTGTTGGCTCGGATCAGAGGACGCCGCAGCCTCGCCGGGTGCGTCGTGTAGTCGGTGCCAAACCGCCCCTTGGAACACAGCATCCCATAGTTCGGCGCCGCCTCGAACGGCGCGCCCACTCGGAAGATCACGTTGTCCCGGACGTGCAGCGTCAACTGGCAGCCCACACCGCAGTAGGGGCAGGTGCTTCGCACCACCCGGTCGGCTTCGATCACCCTCTCGCCTCCAAGGCACCGGTCCCCCTCAGTATAGCCCAGCCAACCCCATTCGGACAAGACCTATCCACGATGTTCTCAACCGGGAACCGGTACAATGGGCTCCAACGCAGACCCACCCGACCATGGCCGATCTCACCCAGACCCTCCTTCCCACGCTGCGCCTCACTCGCATCCCAGACCTCGACCTCGGGCCCGGCGCCATATTCCCCGCCTACGGCGGTCTTTCGATCCTCAACCTCCCTGCCAGCCTCTGCGGCTGGCTTGGCGCGCCAGACCTGCCCCACCCTCCTCTGAGCCTTGCGGGGCTCGATGGACTGGCCGAGGGCGCGCGCCAGGTGGTCGTCGTGCTAATCGACGCCGTCCCGCTCGAGCGATTCCGGTCCGCATTGGATCGCTCACCCGCCTCCCTGCGGGCTCTCGAGCGCGAAGGCCTCTTCGCCCCGCTCACCTCCGTCGTCCCCTCGACGACGACGGCGGCCCTGACCACGCTCTGGACGGGCCGCAGCCCGGCAGAACACGGTCAGCTGGGGTATGAGCTCTTCCTGCGAGAGTACGGCGTCGTCGCCAACATGCTCAACCACTCACCGATGTCGCTCGACCACCAGTCTGGCCTGCTCCATCGCGCCGGGTTCGTCCCCGAGACCGCCCTCCCGGTCCCGACGCTCGGCAGCCGCCTCGCCGCGGCCGGCGCCGAGGCTCACGCGTTCCTCCCCCATGCGATCCGCGGCTCCGGCCTTTCTCGGATGCACCTCACCGCCGCCAGGTCTCACGGCTACGCCACGCCGACCGATCTCTGGACCGGGGTCCGCGAGCTGGTCGAGGTGCGCGCCGAACATCGCCGGTTGATCTGGGTGTACTACGGTGAGGTCGATGCCCTCTCCCATCGCTATGGTCCTGGGTCCGAACAGGCCGAGTCGGAGTTGGGCGCTGTTCTGGAGAGCTTCCAGCGGGTCTTCCACGCACAGCTTGCGGCCGAGCTGAGGCGCCAAACGTTGGTCGTCTTCCTCTCCGATCATGGGCAAATCGTCACGCGCAAAGACCCGAACTTCGAACTCAAGAGCCACCCCGCACTGGCGCGCCGCCTGCACATGCAGCCGACTGGCGAGAATCGCCTCGCCTATCTCTTCATCAGGCCGGGGCAGGTGGAGGCGGTGGCCGAATACTTCTCCCGGACGTGGCCCACGGCCTTCCGCCTCCTGCCCTCCGACCACGCCCTCGACGCCGGCCTCTTCGGCCCCGGCCCGCCCGCGCCCTTCGCCCTCGATCGGCTGGGAGACCGCGTCGCCATCAGCCAAGGCGATGCCTACTTGTGGTGGGCGCCGAAGGAGAATGTCCTCGTCGGCCGGCACGGCGGGATCTCACCGGACGAGATGATCGTCCCCTTCCTCGCCGCGCGCCTCGGCTGAAATTGGAGACCGGGTTTTCGCGGAGCAGCCCCGGAGCGGAGCAAAGGGGCCTCGTGAATGGATCGCGCCGGCAGCGAAGTGCCGGGAACACGCTCGCCCAATTGAAGCAGCGGCATGACTTCGTGCACTAGGCTCCGTCAACCTCACCCCCTTGCCCGCGCGACACCTGCACCTGCGGCGCACCGCACACCGCACCTGCAATGCACCGCAGGTGCGGTGCAGGTGGGTGCGGTGCAGGTGAGCCCCCCGAGGCAAAGTCGAGGGGCCCTCTCCGCTTGAGGTGCGCTTCACCGCGCGTCGCACCGAGGCGGAGAGGGGGAAAAGAGGTTCAAGGATGGTAGGGGGCGGCTGGGCCGCCCCCTACCATCCTTGAAATCCTCCCCTCCCCCGGCGATGGCTTCAAGCACGGGCGCACCCGGCACACGCCGGGGGAGGGACCGTGTGCTAATGCTCTCTCCACAAGGGACGCATCTTGAGGACGTACTCGGGAATTGATTCACAAGGTGATAGGTGCGGGGGGGGTCGCCTTCCCTGCTTCAGCCGGGCGTAGTTGATGTTCCCTCCGTCGCCGGCGCCCGCGTCGAAGACCCTGGTGATCTTCGAGGGCACACCCGCGCGTTCGCGCGCTAAGAGGGTGATCCGCTACTCGGTGATGGGTGATCGGTTACCCGGGCCCTGACTCTACCGATCACTGATCACCTTCCTCCTCACCGATCTCGCTCCCCGGCGCGCGACGTTTCCCCGGGCGCAAGATCCCCGAGACCGTAGTGGTAGATCCCCGAGGCAGGTGCTTTGGCGCCCTGGTGCCCGATCCCCTCGCGGCCAATCACCGATCACCGTCGTTCCATTGTGTCGGGCCCCCCCGCCCTGCCAGGCTCGCAGAGCGCGAATGCCGGTCTCACCCCGCCACCAGGTATCTCTTCAGCCGCTTTCCGATCACCAGGTAGCGGAAATCCTTGCCTTGAAGGGAATTCGCCGCCCCGACCAGGCCGTAGACGACAAAGCCCAACCACAGCAGCCCTGCCAGGCCGATGACGGTGAAGGGGATCAACATCGGGAGGAAGAACAGAGGGCTCACGTCTCCCGTCGTCGAGTCGGACGTGGACACGCTGAAGGGCAGCGTCAGGGGGAACGCGAAGATCGAGCACATGTAGCAGATGCCGGCCAGGAAGGAGGCCAGGATCATCACGATGTGGTAGACCGTAGCTTGCAGCGCGTGGAACGCGACGTAGCGGGACTTCTCCTTCTGAGTCGCCCAGATCACGACTCCGGCCAAGACGCCCATCATCGGCAGAATCGCGGTGGCGTGCGCGAGGGCTGCAGTAACGCGCTCATCCTGTGTAGGCGTTTTCGCGCTGGCTGCGTCGTCAGTCACAGTGCTTCTCCTCTCACTTTCCTTTGGCCCTCGCGTAGCGGAGGTCCGTGGCCTCGGCGCGGGTGGGCCACCGCCCTCCGGTCAGACGAGGCCGGGCGGTGGCCCAAGATGCAATCGAGAGGGACCCCTCACGCAGCTCTACGGCGTGGGCGCGGTAGAGGGCTCCAGGGTGGGAAGCGGCAGCAAGTAGGGCGCGTTGCTCGGCACCAGCATCACCTGGATCCCCGGCGCCAGTTTGGTGATGTACTGGTAGGTGAGCAGCTCGGGATGGCCCGCCAGCGCCTCGGCGATCATCTCCAGAGCCCGAGCCTCCGCATCTGCCTCGATCAGCCGCGCGTCGGCCCGCCCCTGGGCGGCGATGACGGCCGCATCCGCCAGACCCTCGGCCACCTGCCGTGCCTGCTCCGCCTCCTGCCGCCTTTGCTCGACGGTGAAGGCCGCCTGCTGGGCCAGCTGCTCGGCGATCTGCTTCTGCTCCACCGAGGCGGCATACTCATCGGAGAAGGCGATGTTGCGCAGGATAAACTCAACCAGGGTAATGCCATTCTCCTCCAGGCTGCCTGCCAACTCTGCCGTGATCAGATCCGTCAGCGCGTCTCGCTCGCTCGTTACGATTTCCTCGACGCCGTATTGTGAAGCCGCGCTCCGGATGATCCCCCGGGCGATTGGCCGGACCAGATC
>DATEAV010000194.1:0-6084 GCA_035288185.1 Anaerolineales bacterium
ATACGGCGGGAGGCGGCGGCGGCAGCGAGGTGTTCTTCCGGGCTTCTCTCGCTCGAAGGGAGAGCCCGCAACGCCTCTTCGGCGCGCCCGGCCTGGACGAGGCTGAGGGCGAGGCGAGCCCTGCGTGCAGGTGAGGGCCCGAAATGAAAGCTTTGCCTGTGAGCCTCCATCGCCAACACGGAGTTCCCTTCTCGCTCGGCGAGATCGCCCATTGCCTCGGCGATCTCTGCCGTCTGGCTCCGATTGGAGTCCCACGCAATCTGAAGCGAATGGGCCGCTTCGGCCTCTGCCCCCCGTGCGGCCAGCACCGTGGCTCGGTCTAGTAGACCGTCGGTCTTCCCCTCGGTCGATTGCTTGGAGGCGGAGCCGATTGGATCGTCCAGCGGGATCGCGGAGGAGAGGGCGCGGGAGAGCTCCGGCTCGACGCCCTGGAGAAAGGCCAACGTGGACCGAGGGACCGTTCCGCCCAAAGCGGCGATCATCGCGGCGGAGGCATCTTCGGTGGTGTGGTTTGCCAGGAGAGCGTTGACCGCGAGGGCCATCGCGTCGGGGCCCGCCCCCGCCAGAAGAGTGCGCAGGAGGGGCTGAGGCTCCGGCAAATAGGGCCAGGCGCAAGCCGCGGTCGATCGCCACGGTTCGGGATCGCGAAGGAGCATGGAGGCCGCATAGGGAGCGCCCTCCGAGGCGACGGATCGGCAAAGGCCAATGGCGGCCAGGCCGATTTCCGGCAGAGTCGCAGGCCTCACCTTCCGCTCGAAGGCGGCCTGCCACGTGGCGGTGAGCCTCTCTTCCATCTCGCCGGCCAGTCGTTCCGCCGGCATGCCCTCCAGCCCGATGGAGAGGAGCGCCAGCCCGGCCGGGGTGAGGCCGGAGTGGCTCCGCGACTGGAGGGCCTTCTCGAGCAAATCGGCCTCGTGGAGGGCGTTCCATGCTTCTGGAACGCGCATGATCCGTCCCATGACCTGGGCGAGCTCATCGGGCGAGATCGCCTGCCGAAGCCGGGCCAAGAGCTCGTGATCGTTGACCATGGATCCCCGCCTCAGGGCGCGCTAGACCGCGGCCCAGTCGATGTTCAGGATGATCCAGTACCCCCCTGCAAGCATGGAGAGGCCCAGGAAGATCAAGAAGATCCCGATCCCGCTGGCGGTGCGGACCAGCTGGTTGATGGCGGTGACAAGCTCCGAGGCGCTGCTCACCAGGCCCGTCACCTCCTGAGCCACCCCCTTCTGGCCCAGCTTGGCCGTCTGCGCGGCCAATACGCGGACTTCACGGGTGTAGCCTCGGGTGATGAGCACAATGATCCCGAAGAGGACGCAGAAGAACCCGAGCACGAGGATGACGGCCGCAATCAGGATCTGCAGGTCAACGAGGTTGAGCGGAATCATGCTGGCCTCCAGGCTAAGCGATCTGGAGGCGGGTGTTGCAAGGAGCGTGCCAGGTTGTGGCTAGTGAGCTTGGGCCTGGAACTCGGCCGGGAGGTGGCCGAGGTCGATCACTTCGTCATCGCAGAAGAGCATCACCCGCTCCACCAGGTGGCGGAGTTCGCGGATGTTCCCCGGCCAGGAGTAGGCCTTGAGGGCCTCGAGCGCCCGGGGAGTGATCCCGGAGATATTGTTCCCGGTGGAGAGGTTGGTCTGGCGGATGAAGGCTCCCACGAGGGCCGAGAGGTCGCCGACGCGTTCTCGAAGCGGAGGGAGGTGGAGATCCACGACCTTGAGCCGGAAGTAGAGGTCGTCGCGGAACGTGCCGGCTTTCATCATGGCGGCCAGATCACGGTTGGAGGCGGCGATGATCTGAACGTCGACGGTGATCTCGGTCACGCCGCCGACGCGGCGGAAGCGGTGCTCATCCAGGACACGCAGCAGCTTCACCTGCATCTCGGCCTTTGTCGACGAGATCTCGTCCAGGAAGAGGATGCCGCCGTCGGCCACCTCGATCAGACCGGGCTTGCGCTTGGTTGCGCCCGTGAAGGCGCCGGCCTCATGGCCGAACAGCTCGGATTCGATCATGGTCTCCGGGAGCGCGGCGCAGTTGATCGGGATAAAAGGCTTGTCGGCACGGGGCCCCATCGCCCGGATGGCTTGGGCAAGGACCTCCTTGCCGGTGCCGGTCTCGCCCGTGATCAGGACGGAGACGGCGGCCGCGGCCGCCCGCTGGGCCTCTTTGTAGGCCCGCTGCATCGCCGCCGTCTCGCCCACCACCCAATCGACCCCGGGCCGGCTCGACTGACGCAGCAGGGCGAGCTCCCGGCGCAGCGCGACGATCTCTCGGCACCGCTCCACAGCCTGCAGCATCCTCGTCAGATCGAGAGGCTTCTGAAGGAAATCCTGGGCGCCTTTCTTCATAGCCTCAACGGCGATCTCCACTTCTCCAAAGGCGGTCATCAGGATCACCGGCGGGCTGGGGTTGTCGTGGGCGATGCGGTCGAGAAGCGAGAGCCCCGAGCCATCGGGCAAGAAGACATCGAGCAACACGATATCGGCCGCGCCGGCGTCGAGGGCCTGGTTTGCCTTGGCCAGGCTATCCGCCTCCAGGGCCTCAAATCCGGCATCGCTCAGTGCTCCGGAGACGAAACGGCGGGCGGCTTCTTCGTCGTCGACGACCAGGACCGTGGCGGTCATGGGGCGCTCCCAGGGGTGGGGTGGGCGGCCGGGATCTGCACCGTGAACACGGTCCCGGCGTCGGGATAGCTCTCCAGGCTGATGGTGCCCTTGTGGGCGCTCAGGATCCGGCGGGTGATCGCCAGCCCCAGGCCCGTCCCTTCTTTCTTCGTTGTAAAGAAGGGGTCGAAGATACGCTCCCGGACTTCCGGCGGAATCCCAGGCCCTGTGTCGGCGATCTTGAGCTCGACCATTGGGCCTTGCGTCGCCTCGGCCGGCTTGAGGGTGACGGATAGGGTGCCGCCCTCGGGCATGGCCTGCAACGCGTTGGTGATGAGATTGACGATGATCTGCTCCAGCGTGCGCGGGTCGGCGGCGGCGCGTGGCATCCCGGGGGCGAAGGCGGTGTGACAGGTCACACCAGCCTGGCGGAAGCGCGGCTCCCAGCGGGCCAGGAGCCGCTGCAAGACGTCGGTCAGGTCAAGGGGCTCGATCCTCAACTCGAGGGGCCGGGCGAAGGCGAGCACATCCCCCATGAGCTGATTCAAGCGCAAACATTCCTTCTGGATTCTCTCGAGCGCCTCGTGCTGAGGATGATCTCGTCCCAGCCTTGAGGCGACCAATTGCACCCCCGTGCTGATGTTGTTGATCGGGTTGCGGACCTCGTGGGCGAAGATGGCCGTCACTTCCCCGAGCAGGGCGCGCTGGGCGAGAGTCTCGGTGCGGTCTTCAATCGCCTGCCGTTCCGAAAGATCGTTGAGAACGATCAGGAGGCGGGATGAGCTGGGGGAATGCTGCGGCAAGGCGCGCAGCTGCGCCAGAAATGGCGTTCCGTCCCTGCGGTGGAGTGTGACGCGGGGGCGCTGCGCCTCGCGGTCGTGCCCGAGGGCCTCCAGCAGTGCAGCCAAGAGGTCTTCCGGCCCGACGAGAACGTCCCTGACCGGTAGAGCCTCGATCTCCTTCTGGGCGTAGCCAAGGAGCCCGCAAGCCGCAGGGTTGGCGCGCAGGATACGCAGATCCTCGCCCACCAACAGGAACGCCTCTCCGGAGGCCTCGAAGGGCGCCTGCATCTCGGCCTCCACCTTCGCCAGGCTGGCCTGGAGCTCGGCGGCGCCCGCCTTCTGTTGGCCGATCTGGATGGCTGCGTCACACAGGCTGGCGATCACTTCCATCAAAGCCGGAGCGTCGCTCGGCACTCCAGCGGGATCCTTCCACCCCGCCACGAGCACGCCCACCCACGCGGTCGAAGTTCCCAATGGGGCCGTGAGAAGGACCTCCAGCCCGGCGACCCTGGCTGCCTTCTGGAGGGCGTGAGCAGGCCGCTGCCCGAGAGCCCAATGTGACGAAGTGCGGAACGGGCGGAGCGCGGCCGCCGGAAGACTGGCTGGAAACTCGCTGGGGAGGGAGCCCTGGGCCAGATAGTCTGGCGCAGCCGGGGAGACGCGGTAGACGCCGGCGGTCGAGGCCCGGAGAATGGATCGGGCTAGAGAGAGTGCGGTGGGGAGGGCGCTGGCCGCGCCTTCCCGAAGCAGGTCGGTCATCCGGGCAAGGTTGGCGAGCTGCTCCCGGCGCAGCTGCTCGCGATCTTCAGCGAGCTGCCGGGCACCCGATGGGCGCAGGGTGAGAAGATAGAAGGCATGGCCCGCTCCGACAGGCCGGGCCGTGAGGTCTACGCGAAGGACCGCGCCCTCGCGTGGGCGGAAGGGCGCCTCGGTGAGGCGCCCGACCCCTTCGGCTCCCGTTTCAAGGAGCCGCGTCAGGCCATACTGACCGGCCTCGTCGGGGAAGAGATCCGCCGGGGAGAGAGCCTCGATCTCGGGACGGGCGTAGCCGCTGAGCAGCAGGAACGCATGGTTGCAGGCGATCAGCCTCTCCGCGTCGGCCGAGAGGAGCAAGACGGCGTCGTCGAGACTATCGGCCAGGGTGCGGAAGAAGTCCTCATAGGGATCGGGCTTGATCAGGCGGGCGATCGGATTCGACGGCATTCAGTCCCGGTTGTGTTCCTCAGGCGGGCGCGGCAGCGGCCGGCTGCTTGCGGTGGCGGAGGCGGGCAGGCAGGATCCCCTCCATCGCTCGATACTTGGCGATCGTGCGTCGGGCCACCCGAACGCCCTGGCGCTCAAGAATCTCGACGATCTCATCGTCGGTGAGCGGGCGGGCCTCTTGCGTGACAATCTCTTTGATTCGGTCGCGCACCGACAGGCTCCGATCAAAGAACTTCGAGAGGGGGATGATGCGCCCATCGGGGAGGGCGATCGATTTGTGGGCGACGGCCCGAGAAACCGTCGACTCGTGGACCCCGATCTCGGCTGCCACCCGCGCTCGGGTGAGTGGCTGCAGGAATCGGTCGCCGCGAAGGATGAACTCGGCCTGCCCTGCCACGAGGATCTCCATCAATCGCCGGACCGTGTTGTTACGCTGTTGCAGGCACTTCACAAACAGCGAAGCCCGGTCCAAGTCGCCAGACCAATCTTCGGATCGGCCTTCCCCCGCCTGCGCCATCGCCTGGCGGAAGAGAGGGTTCACGCGCAGCCATCCCGAGACAGCCGCAAACACTTCCACGATCAACGAGGCGGGGCCTCCATTGGGGTTGAGGGAGATCTGGATGTCGGGATTGTGATAGACGTTCGGGTCTGCCGAAACCGGGTGGCGTCCGGAGCCCCAGAAGGCGCGGCCCGGGTAGGGGTTGAGGTTGTCCCGGATGTACTCAGCCGCCTGGCGAACGGCCTCCGCACGGGCCTGCAGGCGCTCGGCGATGCGCTCGAATTCGCGGCGCCCGAGCTCGGCGAAGGCCTCGTTGAGGATCCGGCGCGCCAGCGCCAGGCGCGGGTCGTCGGAGCCCAGCACGTCCAGCTGGGCCATGAGTGCCTCACGCGGCCCCGGAGTGGCAAGACCAGGTGGATCGGCGCGGGCGATCATCTTGAGCACCTGGTCCACCTGTTCCAGGGTGCTGTGGGTGGCCCGGGCGATGAACGCGGGAGGGTCTTGAATGAAGCCGTCGTCATCGAGGCTGGCCAGGATATAGGCGGCAAGGCGCCGATCTTCGGCCCGAAGATCGGCGGCCAGCTGAGCGAGGACGTATTCGCCCAGGCTCTCGGGGGCGGCCGGCTCACGATCCAGGGGAGCCTCATCGAGGTCCGACGAGCGAGCCGGGCGGGCGGAATCGCGGGCGGAGAGAAAGACAATCGGGCCGTCGTCGTTCGCCGGCCTGGAGCATGCCGGGCAAGGGCCGGGATTGGCCAGGCGCCGCTTGCAGGTGGGGCAAACCCGCTCCTCAACCAGCTCCAGCGCGGGGTTGGCCGCCAGCTCGGCCAGGATCCGGTCGCGGAGCTCCTGATTGGGCAGCGTGAGCAGGCTCATCGTCTGAGCCAGGTGGGCGGTCGTGAGTGGACGGAGGGACTGGTCCTGGGACTGAAGCATGGGATCCGCCTCGGCCGGAGAGTATAGATCAGGCAAGCCCGGTGCGCAAGCAGGGTGCAAGTTC
>DATEAV010000195.1:0-5262 GCA_035288185.1 Anaerolineales bacterium
GTTGAAGAAGTCCAGCGGGCTGACGCCCTGCTGAAGTGCATTCCGAGTCCAGGCACTGCAATTCTCTACGTCCTCGGCCAAGAGGAGTTCAGTCAGGGACGCTTGCAATTGGGTGTACTTCGACATGAGGACCTCCGGGGATCGACGAGATGAGGCACGGCGACCGGCCTTGACGGCCTTCCAGGGTGCTCGATTGTCGGTGACGAAATCTACCGATGGGGAAGAACTACCGGGGCCGTCCCTCTGCCCAACTCAGCCCATTTGCACAGACCTTGCCGTCTGAGGGAGCTGTGCCTCTTCAATCACGTAGTCGCGGCTTCGAATGAGCTCGAAGCTCATGCGGCTTCCGGGGTAGTAGTGGAGGGAGTGCATGATGGGTTGCTCGTGAGCGTTGTATCCCATCTCGTCGATGACAAGGGCCAACGTGTCCGGGTCGAAGAGGGTCGTGGGCACCGGGCAATTCCGCATCACGTCCGGCCGGATTGTGGCGACGTAGTATCGGAGGGGTTGACCGCAGCGTTTCTCGAGGAACTCGAAGATCGGCTCGGTCCTCGACTGGTCGGCGAAGATCTCCTTGACAATCTCGGTGTGGGCGACCCAGGGGGGCAGCGTGTTCACGCAGCAGATCACGGGTTCGCCATCTGCGGTGAACACCTTCTTGAGCTGTAGGAGGGGAGTTTCCATGCTGACATGGAACTGCCTGGCCAGCCGGGCATCCGCCTGGATGAGCGAGGCGCCGACGAATTGGGCTGCCGGCCGGTATCCGTGACTGGCAATCAGATCCTGAAAGAGGACCGGACGGTCCAGGGGGTTTGCGATCCGCGAGGTGTTGCTGACGAATGTTCCCACGCCCTGGCGACGGATGACCAGGCGCCGTGTAGCGAGTGCGTCGAGTGCGCTTCGGATCGTCGCTTTGCTAACACGAAACTCGTGGGCCAAGTCTTCTTGCGAGGGGAAACGCGTCCCGGGAGGGAAGTCGCCTCGGCGGATGCGCTCGGTCAAGATTCCGACCAGACGTTGGGAGAGCGAGGGGTTCCGTTCTAGGCCGCTCAGGCTCATTGGGAGATCCTGGCACAGCCGCTGCGGATTAGTGGGGGCGGTTGGCTGCCAACCGATCACATCCATTCTACTTCTGGTATTGGCCTTGTCAAGCGCGATTGGGACCTGGCGAACGGAGGACTGCGCCTTTTGCGATCAGGTGGGCCTTGACAGCCAGCCGAATCGGCCGTACTCTCAGGTCGGCAGATGACAGCCATCTGACATCCCGCCAGCCTTTCCTTGGCCCATCCGGGGTCAACCAGGCCACGGAGCTCCCGTGCAGCGCACCATCCCCGTGCGCAGCGCTCCCCTCTCCCAACAGATCGCCGAGATTCTGATTCGCCGCATCCGCGGCGGCATCTACCCTCCCGACGCCCAGCTCCCTCCGGAGCACGACCTGGCCGCTGAGTTCCACGTCAGCCGGGCCACCGTCCGCAGCGCCACCTCCGCGCTGGCAGCCCGTGGGTTGGTCGTTCGCAGGCAGGGCGTTGGCACCTTCGCCAGCCGGCTCTCCCGGATCTCCAACCCCCTCAACGAGGCCCTTGACTTTCACGAAATGATCACCGGTGACGGGCACCGTTTTGGCGTGCAGGTCGTCGGGTGTGAATGGGGAGTGGCCGAGGCCCGCCTCGCCGATCTTCTGCAGGTGGACCCCGGGGATCCGGTCCTGCGGAGCCACAAGATCTTCACCGCCGACGGGAATGCGGTGATCTTCTGCATCAACACCCTGCCCGGTTGGCTGCTCGATGAGGAAGCCAGCCGCTCGGTCCTCGACCGGCCGGAAAGCACTGAGCCTTTCTTTGAGTTCCTGCGCACCCGCCTCGGCCAGACAGTCGAATACCACGTCGCCCACTTGAAGCCGGAGATCGCCGCCGACTGCCCTTTCCCCGGCCTGCCTCTCCAGCCGTCGGCGCCCCTTCTGGTGATTGAGGAGGTCGGTTTCAACTCCGAGGAGCGACCTATCTGGCATGCCCTGGAGTACTTTCCGGGTGGGGCCATGACGTTTGAGCTCGTCCGACAAAGAAGCCGGTAGTCCGGCTCCGTGGGGCAAGGGAGAAGAGAGATGACCGCTCAAGATGCCCAGGAAGAGGCGCGCCACCTGGGGTCGGCGCTGACCAAGGGGGATCGGGAGGCCGCTCTCGCGGCCGTCCGCCGCGCACTGGGAGCAGGGGCCGACCCGCTGGCTCTAATTCAGGAGGTCATCGTTCCCTCCCTGGTGGAGGTCGGACGGCGGTTCGAAGAGCTTGAGGTCTTCCTGCCCGAGCTCATGGCCTCGGGCGAGGCGGGGACGGCCTGCTCGCAGGTGATCGAGGAGGAGATCATCCGCCGCGGCGGGGAGCTCAAAGTCGAGGCCACGATCGTCATCGGCACGGTGCGGGGCGATATCCACGACATCGGCAAGAACATCGTGGGAACCCTGCTCAAGGCTCACGGCTACAAAGTGATCGACATCGGGAAGGACGTCCCAGCGGCAACGTTCATCGATGCTGCCGAGGCCAACAAAGCCGATGTCATCGCCGCCTCAGCTCTGATGAGCATTACCCGCGCCGGGTGTCGCGAAGTGGCTGACCTACTGCGTGAGCGGAATCTGCGGGAGAAGTACCTTCTTCTGGTCGGGGGCGGCTCGCTCGATCAGGCCTACGCCAGCGAAATCGGCGCCGACGGCTACTCCTCCACCGCCTCCGGTGCGGTGGAGCAACTCAAGTCGCTCCTGGCGCGGTCCAGGGAAGGAAGCCGGACATGACGATGAATGAACGCCTGGTGGAGATCTTTCGGCGCTCCCGCGCCGGCACGTTCATGAAGGAGGCCGAGTACGACCTGCTGCTGGCCAGGCGGGCGCGTGAGCTGGTGCACGACTACGAGATCCACTTCGACTCACAGCAGGTGTGCCCAACAGACGACGCCATGGCCGACCGGGTCTTCGAAGCTGGGCTGCAGCTCTTTACCGACGTCGGCATCTATCACCTGGACACGCAGCGGGTGATGAAGTTCACCCGCGGCGAAGCGTTGGAAGCGCTGCGCCAGGCTCCTTCCACCCTCCACCTGGGCGAGGGCGCTGATCAGGTGATCGCCTCACATCGGGGCGTTGAGGATTCGACGCCCTCCCTCAACCTCACAGGCCCCGCCGGGCAACCCTGCAGTGAAGAGCACTACCTGGAGATGCTGATTTCCTACGCTCAGGAGCCGTACGTCGAGGCGATCGAATCCGGCGCCACCCTCACCTACAACGGCGCCGATATCATGGCGGGCACCCTGATGGAGGTGAAGGCCGTCCAGCGCGATTCGGCGACGGCGCGCGAGGCCGTGCGGCGCGTGGGGAAGCCGGGGATGCACATTGGGGACTGCGCCACGGGAATGACGGCGATCGGGAAGATGGCGGCCAGCGACCCGCTCAACGGCCTGAGGCCGTGCGACGGCCGCCTGATCGCCCAGATGTGCGAGCTCAAGACCAACGATGACCAGCTCGCCCGCGTGCCCCACCTGATCAACTACGGCTCGCATCGCATCAACCTGATGACCCCGCTCACGGGCGGGATCGGTGGTGGCCCGGAGGGCGTGGCCGTCGTTTCCGTGGCCGAGTTCATCCTCGGCGTCCTGTGCTACTTCGCCACCTACCACTACCTGAGCATCACCCACATCAAGTGGACCAACAACTCGGATCCCTGGGGCATGTACGTGCTGGCGATGACCGGGCAGGCGATGGCGCGCAACACGCACATCGTCATGACCGACGACCCGTTCACAATGTGCGGGCCGTGCACCGACGAGCTGCTCTACGAAGTGGCCGGCCACGCCATCATCGGCGAGGTCTGCGGATACCACCAGCACGGCGTGGGGAGCACCGGCGGCAACGAGGTGGACCATCACACCGGCCTGGAGGCGGGCTTCCAGGGCGAAGTGGCACGGGCGGCGACGCGCGCCCACCTCACCCGCGAGCGGGCCAATGAGATTGCCCTGGCCCTGCTTCCCCGGTATCAGGACACATTCAAGAACCCGAAACGGGGAAAGCCGCTGGCCGAGGCCTACGACCTGCGATCCATCACGCCCACCCAGGAATGGCAGGACTGCTACCGCCGGGCGAAGGAGGAGCTGACGCGGCTCGGCCTGCCCTTTGAGAACGGCCCGTACGACTAGCGTCGCAGGACATCGAGGCCAGATCGAGTGGAGACCATTCTGCGGAGCCAGGGCCGGGAGGTGACGATCGGCGCCGATCGCCCGTTCGTCGTCATCGGCGAAAGGATCAATCCCACCGGTCGCAAGAAGCTCGCGGCGGCGCTTGAGGCCCATAGGCTGGAAGTGGTGCAGGAGCTGGCGCAGGCGCAGGTGGAGGCCGGCGCCGACGTGCTCGATGTCAATGTCGGCGCGGCGGGAGTCGATGAGAGAGCCCTGCTGCCGGAGGCCGTCCGACTCGTGGCTGAGGTCGTGGACGTACCGCTCTGCCTCGACTCGGCCGATCGCGAAGCGCTGGCGGCGGCGCTGGCCGTTGCGCCGGGCAAACCTCTGGTCAACTCGGTGAGCGGCGAGCCCGCTTCGCTCGAGCGGGTGCTGCCCGTTGTTCGGGAGTTCGGGGCGGCGGTCATTGGCCTGACGCTCGATGAGGGAGGCATCCCTCCCGATGCCGAGAAGCGCCTGGCCATTGCCGGACGAATCCTGGAGTACGCCGCCAGAATAGGGATCCCGGCCGAGAACGTCATCATCGATCCGCTCGTCCTTACAGTCGGCGCCGATTCCCAGGCGGCCCGGGTGACCCTGGAGACGATCGAGCTCGTCCGGCGCGAATTCGGGGTGAACCTGAGCCTGGGCGCCAGCAACGTCTCGTTCGGCCTTCCGGAGCGTCCCACCATCAATCAGGCTTTTCTCACCCTGGGCATCGCCGCCGGAGCGACATGCGCCATCACCGACCCCGCTAAGCTCACCCCGACCATCCGGGCGACCGACCTGCTTCTCGGCCGCGATCCCTACGCCGCCCGTTTCATCCAGCACTGGCGGAGCCGAGCCAGCAGAGGAGTGGATCAGGCGTGAGGTGGTTGGCAGGGCAGGAGCGAGATCTCCGCCTGGATCTCCTTCGGCGAATTGGGAGCCGCGGCGTCCAGGGGGGCGACGGCCGCGCCTGTGACACGCGAGCGGGCCGCTGTCGGCGGCTGGCGGCGGGAAGCGCGTGACGATGCCAAGCGTCCTTCTGCAACCTCTTGGACGAAGGACCGAGATCGAAGCCGGGGAGAC
>DATEAV010000196.1:0-4122 GCA_035288185.1 Anaerolineales bacterium
TGAGGTGGATGCTGAAGAATGATTCTCCTTCGCCCGCCGTCGCCCGACTGAGAGCGTCCTTGGTGACCTTGGGAGAGATGCCATGCTGCTTGACCAGATAGATGTGCGAAGCGATCAGCAAAGCGAAAAGCAGCGGCAAAATGGCGATGTGCCCGTTGAAGAGGCGCGTGACAAGCGGGACGCTCCGGCTGAATTCCGCCGAAAACCAACCTCCGAGTAGCCCCAGCACTTCGGCGGCTTCCTTGTTGTGCTGAAGAGCCTCCACGCCCTCCTGATCCATCTTGAGCACATTGCCGCTGAAGACCAGGCCCAGCGTCACCGCCAACAGACCCAGGCCGACATACCAGTTCACCTCGCGAGGCCGCTTGTAGGACCCGGTGAAGAGCACCCGGAGCATGTGCAGCAAAACGGTTACGGTGACGATCTGGGCAGTCCAGAAGTGGATCGAGCGGACCAGGTCGCCCAGGGGGGCTCCGGTGATGATGTAGACAACGCTGGCGTGCGCCTCGGTGGGGTGGGGATGATAGAACTGTGCCAGGTAGATCCCGGTGAGGAACAGGATGACAAAGCCGGTCAGAGTGATCCCGCCCAAGGTATAGGGGAGCCGGTTGGCGTGTTGAGGGACGCTGTACGCCAGACCCTCCAGGCCGAGCCGTTCCCACAGCCACTCCCCAACCGCCGGACGGGGGCGAGGCTCTGTGGCTATATTCATGGGTCTCATCCTCCCGATCTGGCGCCTCGACGGCGACCGCTAAGTCCACCTCGGGTTGCTGCCAAAAGGCTGCCGGTGCGGCGCGCGGCCAGCCGTCCTACCGCTCAAGGTCTCCCTGGCCTTCCATCCGGCCGCAGGGGGTGCGAGCTCTTTCGGCGATCCTCACAGCCAGGGCCGCTCCTGCCGCTTCACGCCTTGCGCCGGGTGAGAGGAGTATCGATCCGCGGAGCAGCCAGCGCCCCGCCAAGTTCGGCCTCCTGGGATGCGAGAAACGCCGCCGAGGTGGGAAAATCGCTGGCGAGGATCGAGCTCAGTCGCCGGCGGAGCGGCCTCGAGTGCAAGAGCGGCCGTTCGATGCGCGGCAAGAGGCTGGCGGCGAAGGCGGCATCCAGCGCGACGAGGGTGTTGTCCCGGGCCCCGGTTTCGAAGACACCGCTGCCGCCTTCGGTGAAGGAATTGGCGACGAACACAAGCGCCTCTCCGAAGACCGATGCCGGCAGCCTCAGGCCGTGGTCCTGGAGGATGCCCACGATCTCGAAGAGCGGCCGAAGGGCCTGGGACCGCCACCCCGAGAGGCGGCGGAGCCGGCTGGCGGCCTTCTGTTCCGAACGAATGTGTGACCGCAAGAAGATCGCTCCCAGGCGGTCACATGCCCTGGCCTCTGCATGGGGCGGTGCCGACAGGAGAGCTCCAGACGCTGGCCAGGCGACGACCGCGGTGTGACGGAGTGTGGCTTCCTCCCAGTCGGTGAGTCCAGTTGTGTCGAGTGTGCCGGCCGTGACGACGTTGGGCGGGAACCGAACCGGACGCTCTAGCTCCGCTCCCGAGAGGTGCCAGATGTAGCCGAGCGGGATCTGCGCCGCCAGCTCGGCGAAGAGCCCGGCCAGCTCAGCCGGACTGATGCGCAGCATGAATGCCATGAAAAGACGCCGGCTGTTGCCGGGACGGGAGGCTTCCTCCAGGATGGCCTGGATTTTTCCGGAGTTGAACCGGCTCTGAGCCTCGGCGAGCATCCCCATGTCCCAGCAGCCGCTCGCCCACCACGGATGGCCGACCATCTCCTGCACTTGAGGCGAGACGCCCCCAGTCAGCAACCTGGCCAGGGCCTGCACGGCTGCCACTTTCCCGCTTTGCGCGGGGCCGCAAACGATCAGGAGAGGCTTCGACTTGAGGGCGACGTACAGGGTGAGAAGCCGGGCGGGCTCCACTTCCAGGGCGCGGGCCGTCTCATGCACCTGGGCGACGAGTACCTCTTCCTCACCGGCATCACTCGGTGAGGGGCCTGGCTCTGGAACGTTAACCCCTTGTTGTGTTGTCATCCTGTGAGAGCTCCTTTCGACCTCCCTCATCGCCGCCATAGGGTGATGAGGGAGGCGGGGGCAGTCGACAGCTCGGACGACGCCTCGCTGCGGTGAAGGGCATGGCGCGACGGCAGTCGCCGTCACTTCGAGCGGGCGGAGCAGGGCGAGCTTACCTGGCTGGCCTCCCGGCGGCCCGCATCAAGCAGAGAAGAACGAACAAGATAAGCGCGGCAAAGCCGAACGGGACGAGCACCTGCCACCCACCTTCGAAGACGGCGAGGAGGGACACGACAAGAGCAGCCAAGGCGAGCGCCGCGCCCTTCCAGCGCTGGCCTCGCCTGCTCTGCCCACCTGTCCCGTGAATGTGCATCCTGTCACCAGCGACCGGCTGCCTGCGCACGAGGTGCGCGCCTCACCCTGATCCGTTTCCCTCACTGGTGCCGTACTCTCGCGCACCCTGCAGGGTAGTCCAAGCGCCTCCCGGCGGGTGCCCGGCTGGGCGATTCTGCCTGCCGCCGGGCGGGCCTTGCGGCGCATGCTCCCGACTGTCCGGCCTGGCTATGATGATCGAGGCGCGGACCTCCGGTCTCAGAGGCGGCTCCGCAGGCCTTGCCGTGGCTCATCGGGGGGCTATTCGATCGGGATCTCAAGGAGGAAGGATGAACTCAACCAGGCGCAGAGCCTTCTACTGGGCCTTGGGGAGCGGCCTGACAGGCGCAGCCCTGCTCATGGGCCTGTATTTCGCCATTGTCTCGTTGGCCGAGGGGCCTGAGCACGCCGTCGACCTTTTCTGGGAAGACCGGTGGATTGTCATCCCCATCATCCTCGGCTTCGGCGTTCAGGCCTCGCTGTACACGATCCTGAAGAAGAGGCTCTACCTCCCTGTGTTATCGACGGGCGCCAGCGGCCCCCTGATGGGCGCCGGTGGGACGACCTCAACCGTTGCCATGGTCGCCTGCTGCGCCCACCACGTGACGGACGTCCTCCCCATCGTTGGTCTCACCGCGGCCTCGGCCTTCCTGGCGGAGTACCGGACGGTCTTCATGCTCGTGGGTCTTGGGACGACCCTCACGGGGATCGTCGTGATGCTCACGATTCTCCTTCGGGAGCGCGGACGTGCCCTGCGGCTTATCCCGGCGACGTTGGAGGCCCGATGACCCGCCGCCCTATCACACTTCTCGCCAGCCTGATCACCGGCGTTGCCCTTATCCTCGCCGCATGTTCACCAGCAGACGCGTCCCAGGCCGGGTTACCGGCGGAGGCGCCGTCCCCTGTTGGCGGGGAGGAGTTGGCCCGACTTGACGAGCAGGGCGCCGTGAGCGTGCGCGTTGTCCCGCTGAATCTCGCCGAGCTCGGCACGAGCCTGGATTTCGAGGTCGCCCTCGACACACATTCCGTCGATCTCGGCATGGACCTAACCGGTCTTGCCTCCCTGACGACCGACCTCGGGCTAACCGTGGATGCGAGTCGCTGGGATGCACCCCGAGGCGGCCATCACGTTGAGGGGGTGCTCTCCTTCCCGGCCAGCACCGGTGGCCAGGATCTGCTCACCGGTGCGAGCCTCCTGAGGCTGACACTCCGAGGCCTTGACGTCCCCGAGAGAACGTTTGAATGGGCGCTGCCGGCTGAGTGAGCGCGCCGGGCCGGCGAGTTCACTCAATGGGGGGACGAGCAGAACTGCCTGATCGCACCGGCGTGTTCGCACGATCCCGAGATCGATCTTCATCGGATCTTCACTTGCGGCCGGTATCCTTGGTTTGAGAAATCGAGATACTAGGAGGCATGAGTCATGATGTTCGGAGGCGGAATACTGATGGGAGCCGGGTTGCTGGTGATGGCAGCGCTCCTCGCCCTTCCGGTGCTCGCCATTGTGGGCGCAGCGGCCCTTGTCCTCAGGTCGAGAGGCGTCGCGGCTTCTCAAGGCACGAAGGGAGGCCGCGAATGATGGGGGAGGCGGCATGACCCCGGCACCCCGTTCGGGCCGCGCCCCCCCGCACCCACCTGCATCGCACCTGCGGAGCTTTGCAGGTGCGATGTGCGGTTCGGGGCACACTTGCACTGGCGCTGCGCGCCCAGCGCACTTGCACAGCACGCAAGTGCGGTGCAAGT
>DATEAV010000197.1:0-2239 GCA_035288185.1 Anaerolineales bacterium
GACGCTGGTATGCCGTCGTCATCTTCTTCTTCTTTATGCTCCTCCACCAGGCGGACAAGCTCCTTATCGGCCCCCTCACGACGCCGATCATGGAGACCTTCGGCATCAACGAGGCTCAGATGGGGGCGGTTTTCACCGGCGCTCTCATCGTCGGGGCAGTTCTCTTCCCGCTCTGGGGATACCTCTACGACCGCTATGCTCGCGCCAAGCTCCTGGCTCTGGCCTCCTTCATCTGGGGCTCGACGACCTGGCTGAGCGCCGTGGCGCCGGCCTATCCCTCCTTTCTGGCGACGCGCGCCTCGACAGGCGTCGATGATTCCTCCTATCCGGGCCTCTATAGCCTGATCGCCGACTATTTCGGCCCCAACGTCCGGGGCAAGATCTACGGCTTTCTGCAAATCACCGGCCCCTTGGGGTATTTGCTGGGTATGATCCTGGCCCTGATGTTTCGCGACAGCATCCAGGCCTTTCTCGCCGGGCTGGGGATCGTCGTCGAATCCTGGCGGGGGGTGTTCATCGTTACCGGCGCCCTGGGAATCGTGATCTCGATCCTGATCCTGCTCGGGGTGCGAGAGGCGCCGCGCGGCAAGAGCGAGCCGGAGATGGCCGGCCTGGAAACCATCGGGGTCTATCGGTTCGATTGGAAGATCGCCAGAGGGTTATTCCGCAAGCGAAGCCTGCTGCTGATCTTCGTGCAGGGTTTCTTCGGGGTGTTCCCCTGGAATGTGATCACCTACTGGTTCTTCCGCTACCTGGAGACCGAACGGGGCTACTCGTCCGACAGCGTCCTCTTCACCATGGCTCCCGCGATTCTCGTGCTTGCGGCCGGTTACTTTGTGGGCGGGGCGGTCGGTGATTTCTTCTTCCGGCGCACGCCGCGCGGGCGACTGATCGTCTCGTCGGTGGCCGTCCTCCTCGGAGCGGTCTTGTTGACGCTGACGCTCAAGACGCCGGTGGAGAATACCGGGCTCTTCCTGGCGCTTCTGATGGGAACGGCCCTCTTCATCCCCTTCGCTTCGGCCAATGTCCTCTCGACGATCTACGACATCAGTCTGCCGGAGGTGCGCAGTACGGCTCAGGCGGTCGAGAGCTTCATCGAATCGGCTGGGGCGACCGTGGCGCCGCTCCTGGCGGGCTTGATTGCCGTCGGCTCGTCTCTCGGGAATGCGATCTTGATCATCTGTGTGAGCACCTGGCTGGTCTGCTCGGTCTTTCTGGCCGCGGCAGCCTGGATCGTCCCCGAGGACATCCGCACGCTGCGCGGGCAAATGCGTGAGCGGGCGAATGCCGAGAGGGCCGCTCAGGCCGGCCTCTCGGCCTGAGGCGAGCGCGCTCCGCGCCTCATCACCGGCGCCGATGACACCCCCGTTTGACGTCATCGTCCTCGGTGACTACTGCCTCGATCTCATCTTCACCGGCCTGGGCGAGATGCCCCGGCTGGGGAAGGAGGTCGTCGCCAGCGGATTTGCGATGACGCCGGGGGGCGCCTACAACACCGTGGCGTCGCTGCACCGCCTGGGCGTGCGGGTCGGATGGCCGGCCGACTTCGGCGAGGATGACTTTAGCCGGTTCATCCTGGAGAAGGCCCGCCAGGAAGGCCTCGATGACAGCCTGTTCACCCACTACCAACGCCCTTTGCGCTACGTGACCGTGGCGGCTTCTTTCCCTCACGACCGGGCGTTCATCGCCTACTACGACCCTTCGCCCCCTCCGCGCGGCGCCATCCGGGCTCTGGCGAGCTCCATGGCGCGCCTGGTGATCGTCGTGGGCATGTACACCGGAAGGCTCTTTGGGCTGGGCGCCCGCCTGGCACGCGCCCGCGGGATGAAGCTGGCGATGGACGGCAACACCTCCGAAGAGGAGCGCCTCACCAGCCGCAAGCTCCGCAGCGTGATCCGGCGTCTGGACGTGATCCTGCCGAACGCGAGCGAGGCGCGCGAGATGACGGGGGAGGAGGATCTCGAGGCGGCGATCCGCGCCCTGGCACGCCTTTGCCCGCTGGTTGTTGTCAAGGATGGCCGCGGTGGCGCCTACGCGTGCGAGCGAGGCGGGCCGATCGTCCATGCGCCGGCGCTCACCCTGGAGCCCATCGATACGACAGGCGCCGGGGACTGCTTCAACGCCGGCTTTCTGCGCGCCTGGCTGGATGGGCGCCCCCTCGACGAATGCCTGCGTTGGGGCAACGCCGTTGGCGGGCTCTCGACGTTGGGCATGGGGGGCACGGGCCGAGTCGTGACCC
>DATEAV010000198.1:0-3756 GCA_035288185.1 Anaerolineales bacterium
CAGCCAGTGCGCTCGCCATACCAAGAGCCTCGTCCGGGCCAAGAGGCTTGTGCAGCACATAGTATGCCGCGAGGATGGCTGCCAGCCATCCGATCCCTGCCAGGCCGAGGAGCCCAACGATCAGGCGGCGCCTTTGCCTCATTCCTGCACCCGCTCGGGCCTGATGAAGTGGTAGGCCCTCAGCTCCCCGAACTCTTCGATCCGCTCAACCGAGTAGCGAGCCTCCAGCCAGGCGAGCGCCGGATGCCCTGGGAGGCCGAGTGCGAGGTAGTCCTCGATCTCACGCGGAAAGATGACGAACCACACCCCCTCGGCCTCGCCCACGGCCCCGGCCGCGTCCGGCTCCGCCAGGAGGCCGAGCACCTCCTGGGTGGCGCGGGCCAGAGTGTCGGAGCCCGAATTCGGCGGGTCGGCCAGGTATTCCTGCACAAGGCCGGGTTCGTAGTAGACGGCCGGGATCGCGCTGATCTTGTTGCTGTGCAGGATCACTTCCGAAGGTTCCCGGTGGGCGCGCAAGTAGGCGGTCAGCTCATCGAACGGCGCATAGGGGAAACCACGGTAGGAGAAGAAGCCCGCAAGCCCAAGCACGAAGGCGAGCAAGAGCGCCCCCGCGCCGGTGAGGCGGAAGGTGCGCGCGAGGCCGGCGCCCGATAGAGCCCAACCCAGCCAGAGCAGGAAGATCGTGCCCGAAGGAAGCAGGGCGCGTTCGAGATAGACCGGTTGAAGGAGGGAGACCAAGAACATCACGCCAACCGGGGCCGTGGCCAGGTAGAGCATCCACATGCCAGACACCCGCTCGCCCGCGGGCGCCCCAGAATTGCGCACAAGACCCCACATCCCAATGACGGTGACCAGGATGGCGCAGGCGAGCACAATCGGGAGGGCCCACTCCTCCACCGGCAACCCGCCGACATAGACGAGCAGCGTCCGGACCAGCGCAGCGGCTCCCGGCTGCTCCACCCAGTAGGCGGTTCGCACCCGGGCCAATTGCATCGGCACCTGGATCAGCCATGGAAGATAGAGCACGAGCGCTCCCAGGCCTGCAGCGAGCGTCCGCAGCGCGTCGCGCCATCGCCGTTGGAGGATCGGCATGAGGCTCAGCGGAACCAAGTAGGTGAAGGCGAGGTTGTGCGCATACATCGCGCAGGCGGCCAGGACGCCGAAGGCCGCGTAATCTCGCGCCTGCCCGCTGCGCAGGGCGCGAAGGAAGACCCACGTCGCCGCAGTGAGCACCAGAGCCAGCAGGGCATACATCCGCGTCTCCTGGGAATAGTGCACCTGGAACGGAGAGAGCGCCAGCAGCGCCGCCGTCGCGGCCGCCGTCCTTCTGCCGAACAGGCTCCGGCTCAGGCCATATCCGCAAGCCACCGTGGCAATCCCCAGGATCAGGGAAAGGGCTCGCACCGCGGCCGGCGAGTTGCCCACGAGATTCTGCCAGCCCCAGAGCAGGGTGTAGTAGAAGATCGGATGGACGTCTGCCGCCATCCCTCCTTCCACCTCCAGCGTTCCCCGGAGCATGGCCGCCGGGCCCTCGGCGGAAAACAGCACAGCAAAAGCTTCGTCATACCACAGAGGCCGAGAGGCCAGCCCCGGCAGCCGGACGAGAAGCGCGAGGACCAGGACGAGCGGCAAGTGCCACCGCGCGAGGAAACCTCGAATCCTGGATTCGACCTTCGGCCGCTGCTCGACCTCCGGCCGGGCGCCGCTCGTCACGGCGAGTCTCCAAAGTGGAGGAGAGTCACGCCCACATAGTCCAGGCGCTCAAGAAGCGGCGGACCTTCGCCGGCCAGCCACGAGGCCGCCTCCAGCTCGACCTCTGCCTCGGGCCGAAAGGCGGGATTGGAGGCCACCCGGTGGATATCAGCCGCCGCGTTCCAATAGACGAGCCACACCCCGTCGTGACCACGGGACAGCTCAGAGAGGGGTGTTACCCGGCGATTCACCTCCATCGCCTCGAGCGCAAGGGGGCCCTGATAGTAGTAGCTCAAGGGCACGGCGATTTGCAGGACGCGCACGACAATCGCCTCGCCTGGCCCAGCACGCTCGAGCCGGCCCGCGGCCTCCCTCCACTGCTCCCTGACGTGCCCCGGCCAGAAGCCGAACTGCGCCATGGCCAGCGCCATCAGTGCGATCAGCCCTACCGCGGCTGGGATGACGGCGCGCCGAGGTAGGAGGCTGACGCCTCGGGCGACGAGGAGCAGGAAGGCGGGCAAGGAGATGATCAGAAACCGGTCCATGTAAACAGGGCGCCGGATCGAGAGGGCAAGAGCCACGAGAGGCGGAGTGACGGCCCACAACAACAGCAGAGTGCGGCGGCGAGGCTCCTGCCCCGCGCTCCTCAGGCCATGGGCCGCCAGGAGCAGGCAGCCAAGGGCGATCACCCACTGCCACCATCTGGGCTCTCTCACGTATCCGGTAGTGAAATTGACCAGCGTTCCCAAGAGATCGGCGAGACGCGGGACGGGGATCCATCCGATGCCGAAGAATTGAGCCTCCCGCCGCGAGAGCGCGTAGATCCAGCCCGCGAGCGGGACGGCTGCAAGAGCCTGCAGCCCCACCCAGGCCCGGAAGGCGCGAGGGTTGTGGCGCAAGTTGAGCACGAGGTGAATGAACTGGACCAGGGGCAGGAACAGAGCGAAGTAATGCGTGAGGTAGGCAAGCATTGAGGCGGCTACGAACGCCGCCGCGTTCAAGGCCCCGGGTCGTTCGAGCCAGGCCGTGTAGGCGAGCATGCAGACCGCGCCGAGAAAAGCGAGCAACGCATACATGCGGGCGTCGGTGGAATACCAAACGTGGATCGGCGACACAGCCAGGAGAAGCGCCGCGATCCATCCTGTCGAAGGACCGGCCCAGCGGGCAGCGAGCCTGAAGATGGCGGGAACCGTAAGCGCCCCAAGGATGGCGGAGGGCAAGCGCAAGAAAGCCTCGCTCTGGCCCAAGAGAAGCGCCGCCCTGGCGACTGCGTAGTACAGCGGGGGATGGACGCCATCAGCCACGACCACCTGCCAGGCGTCTCCGAGCGAAAGGCGGGCGATCCAATGAGTGTAGGCTTCGTCAAACCAGAATCCCTGAACCCCAAGGCCCGCAGCGCGGATCCCGAAGGCGATGCCGCTGAGCGCCCAGAGCGCCAGGGCTCGCCAGGTCATGTCCGTTCGAGAGGCAGGATCATCCCGCGCGTTGGGGGGCGTCACGGCCGGTCTGCCTCGTCTAGAGCGGCGATCACAGGCCCGAGGCGCGCGGCGGAAGCGGTTCCCTTCGTGCCCACCAGCGAGCCCACCATAGACCGAGTAGGATGATGATCGGCGCCGGAAGATACATCGCCGCACTTTCGACGTTGCCCTCGACCGTCGAGAGGAACAGAGCCCAAAGCCCAGCCATCAACACGCTGAGCGTCAGGACCACCGACAATCGGCTCCCTCGCCCCCACCGCTCGCTCCAGACGGCGAAGATCAGGCAGAGCGCGGGGAGCAGCGCAACGAAGTTGGTCGTGGCGGTGCGGAAGGCCACGAGATTGGTGATCACCAGCGTCAGTTGCGCCGCCCAGAGAAACGGCCGCTCTCCCTTTCCCGAGGCCTGGCCCCACTCCCAGAGGAGGTAGAGGAGCAGCAGGGCCGAGAGCACACGCTCGATCCACACCTCCGCCGGGGGGACCGCCGAGGCGAGGATCGAAATGGGCGATCCGATATCGGTGTACGTGGGATAGTCGATCAACTGCCGCAGCCAGAGGATCGGCCAGTCTGGGATGAGCAGAAGGGA
>DATEAV010000199.1:0-5554 GCA_035288185.1 Anaerolineales bacterium
AGGGGTCGGGGGTGGGGGCCATAGATGTCGCGCCAGCCGTAGACAGGGCGCAGCTTGGGCGAACTGGGACTACTTCACAGGCTCATAGCATGACAACGTCAGACGACAAGATCGTCATCGAGAACCTGAACGTCGCCTACTCGGACGGCACCGAATCCCTGCGCAACATCAATCTGCGAATTCGCGCCGGAGCGATCAGCGTATTCTTCGGGCCGGCAGGCGGCGGCAAATCCACTCTGCTGCGCACCATCAACCGCCTCAACGACCTGGCCGATGTCGTCGCCCTCACCGGCCACGTCTGGCTCGACGGAGAGGACGTCCTTTCCCCCGCTACCGACACGATCGCCCTCCGCCGCAAAGTCGGCATGGTCTTCGCCCGCCCCGTGGCCCTGCCGATGTCGGTCCGTCAGAACCTCACCTACGGCCTCGAGCTCGCCGGCGAACGGCGGCAGGATCATCTCCAGCACGCCGTCGAGCGCAGCCTGCGCGCCGCCGCCCTGTGGGACGAGATTCGTGATCGCCTCGATGAGCCGGCGGCGCGCCTCTCGGGCGGGCAGCAGCAGCGCCTGTGCCTGGCTCGCGCCCTGGCCCTCGAGCCGGAAGTGATCCTGCTCGACGAGCCCACCTCCGGCCTCGATCCGATCTCAACCGGAAAAGTGGAAGACACCCTCCACGAGCTCAAGCAGCGCTACACCATTGTCCTCGTGCCCCACTCGATCCAACAGGCGGCCCGGATGGCCGACTTCGCGGCGTTCTTCCTGGCGGGCGAGCTCATCGAGTTTGGCGTCGGAAAGGAGATCTTCACCCATCCTCGGGAGAAGAAGACCGAGGATTACGTCGAAGGCCGTTTTGGCTAGCCTCGCTGCCAGCACCTTGACGATCCAAACCAACGGGCATAGACTTCGATCAACAGGCGCCCCCGTCGTTTCGCGGGACACCGCGGGCCGACGGGGTTTCGTTTCTCGAGTGACCCTGCGCGCCGGCTCCGCCCTCATGCTGCTCGTCCTTGCGGGAGCATGCTCGTCTTCGTCACCGCTCCGCCAATCGCCTTCTCCCTCCCCGTCGCCCACGCTCACTCAAACACGCGCCCCCACTCCCACCCGCACGTCGACCCCGGCTCCCACACGCCCCGCCTGCCTTTCGCAACCGGGGGAGATCCGCACCGGTGAGCTCGACGATCCGGCCCTCTTCCGTCCCCTTCCCTACCGGATCTACCTTCCGGCCTGCTACACGGACTGGCCCACAGCTCGCTTCCCGGCGCTCTACCTGCTTCACGGCCTCCAGGCCACCGATGCGCAATGGGACGACCTGGGCGTGGATGAGACGGCGGATCGGCTGATCGCCGCCGGGGAAATTCCGCCATTCCTGATCGTGATGCCGTGGGAGCGCCGCGGCCTCGAATACGAGCCCGCGATCGCCGAGGTCCTCGTGCCCTGGATCGACCACTCCTTCCGTACCATCGCCTCCAGCGAAGGGCGTGCGATCGGCGGTCTCTCCCGAGGGGCGGGCTGGGCGCTTCGGATCGCCCTGGGTAACCCCGGCCTCTTTTCCGCCATTGGGTTGCACAGTCCCGCGGTCCTTTCTCCCGATCTCTACAACATCCCCTACTGGCTCGAGGGACTTTCCCCTGACGATCTCCCGCGGATCTGGGTCGACATCGGCGACCGCGACCCTTTGCGGCCCTCCACCCTAGAGCTGACCGGGCTCTTCGACCAGGCGGGTGTTGCCTACGACTGGCACCCGAATCAGGGCTACCACGCGCCTGAGTATTGGTCGTCCCACATGGAGGAATATGTGATCTGGTACAGTCTTGGCTGGGATTGAGTCCCACGGAAAACGAAACCGCGCTTGGTGCTTGCTCAAGGCGCCAGCGCGGATTCCGTCTAGGAGGAGAATGCACCTCCCATTATGATCCGATGGATGAGTGGGGGATGAGCCGGCGTTTAGAGCCTTCTTAGAACCCGTTCCGCTAGCCTAGCGCCGCCTGAATCTGCCCCATCGATACGGGCCCCTCCCGCAGGACCACGGGTTCGCTGCCCGTGCAGTCCACGACCGTCGACGGTCGTCCGCCCGGGCACTCCCCACCGTCGAGGACTAGGTCGATCCTGTCATCCAGCTCCGCCCTCACCTCGTCGGCTGTGCACGGGCTGGAGCTCCCGGAGCGATTGGCCGAGCTCGTTGCCAGGGGCCCCGCGGCCTCGAGCAATCGGAGTGCCACCGGATGGTTGGGGACGCGCACGCCCACCGTGCCCGCCAGGCCCACCGCATCAGGGACCTCCGGCCGTTTCAGAACCACCAGGGTGAGCGGGCCCGGCCAGAACGCCTCGGCCAGACGGCGAGCCATTGCCGATGCCGAGCCAACGGTCTCGAGAGCGCTCGCCTCCCCGAGCAAGACCGGGATCGCTTTCTCGATCCCCCGCTCCTTTGCCAGATAGAGCCTCGCCACGGCCTGGCCTTCGAAGGCCAATGCGCCGAGCCCATAGACGGTGTCGGTCGGAAAGGCCACCAGCCCGCCGGCGCGCAGCACTTCCAGCGCTGCCACCAGCGCCGAAGGATCGTCGGCTTCGATGACTTGAGTCCTCACTCTACGCGGCATCACGTTCGATCACCAGGAGCCGGTCGCAGCCGGCAAGGTCGGGCAGAACCCAGCTTCGTAGCCCGGGCTGCGTCGCGCCGATACACGCGAGGATCGCCTCACCCTGGCCGGCGCCGATCTCAAGCAGCGCCCTGCCCTGCGGGGCCAGGCACCGGGGCAAATCGCCAAGGAATCGACGGAGAAGGAGCAGACCGTCCGGGCCACCGTCCAATGCCAGGCCAGGCTCTCGCTTTCCCACCATCAGGCCCGCCAGCTCCTTCGATGGGACATACGGCAGGTTGGCGCAGATCAAGGGGAGCGGTGCCCTCGTGCCGCTGAGGAGATCCATTTGCACGGCGTGAAACCTCCCCGCCACCCGATGAGTGATCGCGTTCTTGCTGGCGACTCGGAGAGCCGGCAATGAGAGGTCGGTGGCGAGGAAAGTGATGCCTACGATCTCGGCCAGGAGCGTGATGGCGATACAGCCGGAACCGGTGCCCACGTCGGCCGCCAGGCGGATCCCCGGCCAATGGCGAAGGAATTCCGTGGCGCTCTCCACGAGGAGCTCCGTTTCCGGCCTCGGGATCAGCACGTCGCGCGTGAGGTGAAAGGCCCGGCCGGAAAACTCCCACTCCCCGAGGACATACGCCAGCGCTTCGCCGCCCCGGCAGCGGTCGAGGAAAAGCTGGAAGTCACGGGCCTGTTCTGGAGCCAGTGGCGCTTCGGGATGGGCGAGGAGCCAGGCACGATCGGCTCCGCTGGCCTTCGCCAGGAGCACCTGCGCATCCAGCCCAGCCGTCTCGCTGGCCTCGGTCAGAGCCCGCCGGCCGGCCTTCAGCGCGGCGCCGATGGTGAGCGGAGGCGAGGCGAGGGCCAACGTTCAGCCCTGGGCGGCCTGAAGCCGTGCCGCCTCGTCGTGCGTGGCCAGCTCGTCGATGAACAGGTCGATCCCGCCGTCGAGAACGGCGGGCAGGTTGTGCGAGGAGATGCCGATGCGGTGATCGGTGACCCTCGATTGAGGGAAGTTGTAAGTGCGGATCTTCTCGGCTCGGTCGGCGGTGCCCACCTGGGCCCGGCGGGAGGCCTCCTCCTCGGCCTGGCGTTTCTCCACCTCGATCTCGTAGAGCCGGGCCCGCAAGATGCTCATGGCCCGCACGCGGTTCTGCAGTTGCGAGCGCTCGTCCTGACACTGGACGACGATCCCGGTCGGCAGATGCGTCAGCCGCACGGCAGTCGAGTTCTTCTGGACGTTTTGCCCGCCTGCCCCGGCAGAACGAAAAACGTCCATCTTGACGTCCTTCTCGGGGATGCTGATCTCCACCTCATCGGCCTCGGCCAAGACGGCGACCGTCGCGGTCGACGTGTGGATCCTGCCCTGGGCCTCGGTCACCGGGACGCGCTGCACCCGGTGGACACCCGACTCATACTTGAGGCGGGAGTAGGCTCCTTTCCCTTTGACCAGGAAGATGATCTCCTTGAAACCACCGATGCCCGTGTCGTTTTGGGAGAGGACCTCAACCCCCCATCTCCGTCCCTCGGCGTAGCGGCTGTACATCCGGAAGAGATTAGCCGCAAAGAGGGCGGCTTCCTCGCCGCCGGTTCCAGCGCGAATCTCCACGATCACATTGCGGTCGTCGCGAGGGTCCCGCGGCACGAGCAGGGAGCGCAACCGCCTGCCCAGCCCCTCCAGCTTCCCCTCCAGCCTGGGGATCTCTTCCTCGGCCAGGCCCTTGAGCTCCGGGTCATCCCCCTCCAACATCGCCTTCGCCTGCTCTAGCTGATCGGAGGTCGAGCGGTACTCGCGGAAGGCCGCCACGATCGGCTCGAGCTCGGCCCGCTCCCTGGCCAGCCCCGCCACGCGCTGAAAGTCGTCGCTGGCTTTCGCTAGCTTCTCTTCGATGGAATGGAACCGGGTTTCGATGCCCGCAAGCTTCTCGAGCATGGCATTCACACAAGAAACTCCCACGGCCAGAGTGGGAGGTTGAAATTATACCACGCCCCCGCTCCCCCCTCTTCGCCGGGGAACCCGCCAGGGAGATCGAGCGTCTATGAATCAACCGACTATCCTGGAGGAGGTGCCTCATGCGCCGCGTCGTCCTCTCCTTGCTCCTTGCGCTTGCGGTCGTTCCGGCTCTCACCCCGCCGGCTCCGGCCTACGCCGACGGGATCATCATCCCCGAACCTCCCATCTGCGATATCGGCCCGTGCCCTCCCGTGCCCATCTCCCAACTGGCCATCGAGTACCACCGGGTGGATGTGACCATCGAAGACCAGGTGGCCGTCACCCATGTCGACCAGGTCTTCCGCAACGACAATGATTGGACTGTGGAGGGCACCTACATCTTCCCCCTGCCGCCGGATTCGGCCGTCACCAACTTCACCTTGTGGATGGACGGCTCGCCCATCGAAGGGCGGGTGCTCGATGCGGCCGAGGCGAGGCAGATCTACGAGGACATCGTGCGGACGATGCGCGATCCCGCACTTCTCGAGTACGTCGACCGGGGGGCCGTTCAGGCCTCCATCTTTCCGATTGAGCCCGGCGATACGAGCCGGGTGGAGCTCGAGTACACCCAGGTGCTCACCGCCGAAAACGGCCTGCTGCATTATCGCTACCCTCTCAACACAGAGCGCTTCTCCACCGAGCCTCTGGAAGACGTTCGCGTCACCGTCGAAGTGACCTCACGCGAGGCCGTCCGGGCTGTGTACTCCCCCTCCCACGCGATCTCCGTCGACCGCCAGGGAGAATTCCGCTTCACCGCCAGCTACGAGGAGAGCGGCGTGACTCCCAGCACCGACTTCGACCTCTACTATTCGGTGGCCGAATCGGAGATCGGCCTGAACCTGATCACCTACCGCGATCCCGAGTCCGACGACCCCGACGGGTTCTTCTTGCTCCTGGCCGCCCCGAGCATCGAGGTCGATCCCGACGACCGTATCGCCAAAGACGTGATCATCGTGCTCGATCAATCGGGCAGCATG
>DATEAV010000200.1:0-6926 GCA_035288185.1 Anaerolineales bacterium
AGTATACGGAACTCGCTGTGGCGAGGGTGTCCTACGTCTGTTTCAGTGGGGTGACAGTCGGGCAGTGCCCGCGGGCAACGACTGCAGCGGGCTAGCCGCCGGTCTTCGCGCGCACCCGCCGCAAGAACCGCTCGACGTCGACGATCGCTCGCTTGTGCTCGCCCTCGCCCACCTTCTCAACCTCGTCGAAGACCTCGGCGGTGAAGCTCACGGTTGCCCCTTCCACCGCCGTCACTTCCACCCGGGCCCGGACCGTCTTCCCCAGCGGAGTGGCCGCCAGATGACGGACGTTGATGGCGATGCCCACGCTGCTGCGGCCGGGCGGAAGATGGGGCGCCATCAACTCCACACACGCCCTCTCAATCAGCCCCACCATGGCTGGGGTGGCGAAGACCCGCTCGCTTCCGCTTCCAATATGTCGGGCGGTGCGCTCTTCGGTGACCGTCTGACTGAGCTCCCAGACCGTTCCCGGAAGGATCCTTTGCTCCGCCACTACTCCGCTCCCATAGCTACGGCGACGGCCACCGCATGCTCGTGCGTGTCGCTCAGACTGATCGTCCACTGGCGGAGGCCCATCGCCTCCGCCACCCGGCGCGCCTCCCCGTGCAGCTCCAGCATCGGCTGCCTCTTCGGGCCGGCCACGATCTCAATGTCCTTCCACCCGACGACGCCGATACCTGTCCCGAGCGCCTTGGCCACGGCCTCTTTCGCCGCCAGGCGGGCGGCCAGAGCCGGCGTGTGACCGCGGCAGTCGATCAATTCCTGGGAGGTGAAGAACCGCTCGAAGAAGCGATCCCCATGGCGCAGGATCGCCCGGTCGACGCGATCCACCTCGAGGATATCGACGCCGGATCGGATCACGGCTTGCCCTCGCTCCCAACGGGTCCGGCCACGGCGATCACCAGGCGATCCGCATGAAGGAACTGGCGGGCCGTCTCGAGGATCTGCTCTCGAGTGACGGCTCGAACGAGAGACGGGAACCGCTGGTAGTAGTCCAGGCCCAGTCTGAATCGCTCGATGTAGGTGAGCGCGCCGGCGACGCCTTCGTTGGATTCGAGCTGGAGGGGGAGCCTGCCGATGAAGTTGGCCTGATTGTCACCCAGTTCCTCAAGGGTCACGCGATGGGAAACGAACTTGCCGATCTCACGGCGGATCAGGTCGATGGCCCGCTCGACATTCTCGGGGTTCACCCCGGCAACGAATTCCCAGGGCTCGGGGCCAGGCCCGGCGCCGATCGAGCTGTAGGCGTAGTAGGCCAGCCCAGCCGATTCACGCACCGCATCGCCGATCCTTCCGAAGAGCCCGAAGCGACCCAGGATGCTGTTGCCCAGCGCGGCGGCGAGATAGGCGAGGTCCCGCCTGGCCGGCCCGGGCGTGCCCAGGACCACGTCGCACTGGGTCTTGCCCGGGATCGGCACCTCTACGCGAACAATCGCCTGCGGAGCACCCACCATGGGCACGCCGGGCCGGCGCCTCGACCGGGCAGCCTCCCAGCCGCCAAACCTTTCCGCCACGGCATCGCGGGCCGCCCTGGCTCGCACCGCCCCCACCACGGCGATCACCATCCCCTTGGGGCCATACCGCGCCTTCTGAAATGTCCGGAGCCGGGCCGGGGTGAGGGCCGCTACGGTCTCCGTGTAACCTTCGTCCGGAACACTGTAGGGATGGCCCGGATAGAGCTTCTCCTCGAAAGCCATGGCGGCGCGAGCGCCTGTATCCTGATCGCGGATGGCGAGCGCGGTGAGCTTCTCGCCCCTCAGGCGCCCCACTTCAGCCGGCGGGAAAGCGGGCCGCTGCAGAGCCTCGGCGGCGGTGTCCAGGAGCAGGCCTAGATCCTCCGCCAGGGCTTTCCCCTGGAACGAGGTGCTGTGCTTGCCGGCGCCGAAGCCCAGGCTTGCACCCACTGACTCGATTCGCTCGTACAGCTCTCGGAACGACCAGCGCTCCGTCCCGCGCATCAGTGCCGAGGCCGTCAGGTCGGCGAGGCCAGCCTGAGGCCGAGGATCATCGATCGATCCCACGGGGAGAAATCCGCTGACCACCACCGAAGGGCTCGAGAAGTTCTCCCGCACCAGGACGACGATCCCGTTGGGCAGTTCTTCCCGCAGGATCGTCTCAGGCCCGGGAAGGGAGCGGAGGTCGAGCGCGGGGGGCGACGGCCGCCGGGCCGAGCTGCGGGCCGGTCGAGCGGGGCGGCTTCGGCTACGCATCGGCGCCTCCTCCCGTCGGCCGGTAGATGCCCACAATCCGGTTTTGCGGCGCCAGCATCTTGCGGGCCACCTGGAGCACGTCTTCGGCGCCCACCGCGGCGATGCGCTCCAGGTAGCTCTCAAACCACGAGTAGTCCGCGAACATCTCGCTGTAGCCCAACCAGAAGGCCTGGTTGGAGATGCTCTCGCTGCCATAGGCGAAGAGCGCCCTCGCCTGCTTCACCGCCTTGGCCACCTCCGCTGCCTCGACCGCTTCGCTCACAATTCGATCGAGCTCCTCGTCCAGCGCCGCCAGCACTTCCTCCGGCGTGCGGTCCGGCCGTATGGTCGCCCGCAATACATAAAGATAGGGGTCAATCGTCGCTGACAGATCCCCGGAGACCGATGCGGCCAGGCCTCGTTCGACGAGCGCCCGGTAGAGTCGCGAGGTCTTGTTGGAAATCCCGCCCCCGAACAGGTTGAGGCTGGAGGCGCCGGCGAGCACGCTGTCGAGGACGGCAGCCGGGAAGAAGCCTGGGTCACTGGCCGAGGGGGCACGATAGGCCACCTCAAGGTAGGCCGTCTCACCCGGGCCTTCCACGTTCACCCGGCGCTCCCCGCGCTGAGGCGGCTCGGGGCGGGCCGCCCGCGGCGGCATCGGCCGCTGGGGGAGCCTGCCGAAAAGCTCACGAATGCGAACGAGCATCGGGCGGGTTCGAAAGTCGCCGGCCACGGCGAGCACCGCGTTGCTCGGCGTGTAGAAGGCCCGGTAGTGATGGTGCAGATCCTGGCGCGAGATCGTCCGCAGATCCGCCATGTCGCCGATCACCTCGTGGTGATACGGATGGACGCGGAAGGCCGCGGCCTGCACTTCCTCTGCCAACCGAAAGGTGGGCTCGTTCTCGCTCCCTTGGCGCTCGGAGATGATCACGGTGCGCTCCGAGGCCACCTCCTCCGGGGAGAAGAGGCTGCGTGTCATGCGATCGGCCTCGAGGCGGAGAGCCAAGTCGGCGCGATCGACCGGCATGGTCTCGAAGTACGCCGTCCAGTCGATCCAGGTGAAGGCATTCCACAGGCCGCCGTCGCGGGAGATGGCGCGGTCGAGCAGTCCGGCTGGAAAGGAGGGCGTCCCCTTGAACTGCATGTGCTCGGTCCAATGGGAGATCCCCGTCCGCCCGGGAGCTTCGTCGCGCGAGCCGACGCGATACCAGATCCACGTGCTCACCAGAGGCGCGGTGTGGATTTCTTTGAGCAGGACGAGCAGGCCGTTCCGCAGGCGCGTTCGCAGGATGGAGGCAGAAGGCGCAGGCTTCACGCTGCAACCTCTTCGCCGGGCGCTCCGTCGGGGCCATAGCCGCGCCCGAAGCCGCGGTATACGAACCCGAGCCTCTTCATCGTGGCCGGATCGTAGAGATTGCGGCCGTCGACGAGGATCGGGCGCCGCATGACCTCGCGGATCCGGGCCAGGTCGAGCTGCTTGAACTCGTTCCAGGGCGTGGAGACCACGAGGGCATCGGCGCCAGCGGCGAGCTCATAGGGATCCTCGGCCATCTCGATTTCGGGGGCGAGCGCCTCCGCGGCGCGCATGCCCACGGGGTCGTAGGCCTTCAGCTTCGCGCCCTCGCCGAGCAACATCCGAGCGACATCGAGGGCGGGGGCATCGCGCAGGTCGTCGGTGTTCTCCTTGAAGGTGAGGCCGAGTAGGCCCACGGTCTTACCCCGCAGGTCGCCCAGGAGCTCGCGCACTTTCTCCACCAGCATCGGGCGGCGGTCGGCGTTGATGTCCATCACCGCCCGCAGGAGCTGCGGGTGACGGCCCTTCTGCGCCGCCATGAAGGCGAGCGCCTTCACATCTTTGGGGAAGCAAGAGCCGCCGTAACCGAGGCCGGCCTCCAGCATGTGCGAGCCGATCCGGGGATCGTAACCCATCCCCGCCGCCACTTCTTTCACGTCCGCCCCGAGCTCCTCGCAGATGTTGGCGATCTCATTGATAAAGGAGATCTTGGTCGCCAGAAAGGCGTTCGAGGCGTACTTGATCATCTCAGCGGTACGCAGATCGGTGGTGATGATCGGCGCCCGGAGGGGCAGGTGCAGCCGGGCCACCTTGGCCATCGCCTCCAGGTCGAGCGAGCCGAGGACGGTGCGCGCCGGATGCATGAAGTCGGCGATCGCCGAGCCTTCGCGCAGGAACTCCGGGCACGACACGACCGAGAACGGGATCGCTCTCGGCTGCTTGGAGCGGATGATGTCGGCCACCCAGTCGCCCGTACCGACGGGGACGGTGGATTTGTTCACCACGATCAACGGCGCCACCATCGCCCGGGCGATCGATTCGGCCGCCGCCCGCACGTGCTTGAGATCGGCTTCACCATCTACGCCCGCCGGGGTGCCAACGGCGATGAAGACGAATTCCGCCTCGGCCAGCGCTTCCGCGTAGGATGTCGTGAAGCTGAGGCGCCCCGCAGCGCGATTGCGGGCGATCATCTCGGCCAGCCCGGGCTCGTAGATGGGCGGCTCCCCCCGCCGGAGCCGCCCAATCTTCTCTTCGTCGATATCCAGGCCCACCACCCGGTTGCCCAGATCTGCGAAGCACACCCCCGTCACCAGCCCGACGTACCCGACGCCCACCACCGCGATCGTCTTCACGTCCCCTCCCTAAGGGTTTCCGCCCAAGGCTTGGAGCGGGAAAATCATACCACGCTCGCAAATCGTCATCCCCGCCGTGTGACGAGTCTCACTTGCCGCCGGAAGCGGTCGGCGGCTAAACTGGATAAGACAGGCATAATTTGTACCGAAGGGTGACTTAGGAGGAGACCATGCAGATCACGCGCCAGGCCGACTACGCCGTGCGTGCCGTTCTCTACCTGGCCAGTCTGGGCGACGGAGGCCGCGCTCCCACCGGGCAGATCGCCCGCAAGCAGCATGTGCCTCCCTCCTTTCTGGCCAAGATCGTTTCCCAGCTCTCCGTGGCGGGCGTGCTCCACACCTCACGCGGCGCGCGCGGGGGCGTCTCGCTGGCTCGCGGTCCCTCCGACATTTCGCTCCTCGAGGTGATCGAGATCATCGACGGCCCAGTCGCACTCAACGAATGCGTCATCGACGCCGATGCCTGCGCCTATCGCGACGATTGCCCGGTTCATGACATTTGGTGTCAGGCCCAAACCGAACTCCTGCAGAGGCTCTCCTCGACCCACTTTGGCTATCTGCTGGCCCAGAAGGGCAACGGGAAGGGCGCCCCCGTCATCGCCTGACCTCGGCCTCGGTGCCGACCTCTCTTCCCATCACCCTGCTCCAAGCACGAATGGCGCGGCGGCCGGCTTCTCCCGGCTTCGCTTGCGCCATTCCTCATTCTCTGGCAAAGTAGGGCCCGCTCAGGAGGCCGGCATGCCCCGCGGGATCCCGGTTTCGCGCTCGCTCGTTTTTGTGCTGAAGTCCGGAGAGGCCGTCGTCGATTGGGGTGACGGACGCGTGCAAGACATCCTGCAAGGGGACTTCCGTCCCTACGATGAAGGCGAATACGGCCGGGCCGTGAGCGACGTGGATCTCGAGCAGTTGAGAAAGAACGGCCGCATCGAGGCCTACGACGCCTACATGGTCTATATTCGAACTTTGCCCGAGGCCCCCAGCAAGACGATCGATTGAGCTCCAGCCGGCCTCCGGGGGGATGGATCACGGAAACCGCTTTGGCCATCTCGGATCCCGTCCTATGATGAGGTCGCTCTTCGAGGAGGCCCTCGATGGAGGTGGTTGAAGCCATCCGCCTCAAGCGCGCCGTTCGGGAGTTTGACCCTCGGCCGCTGCCCGACGAGGCGTTGCAGCGGATCCTGTGGGCCGGCGGCCGCGCACAATCCTCCAAGAACACGCAGCCCTGGCACTTCATCGCCATCCGCGACCGTTCCACGCTCGAGGCCCTCTCGCGCCTCGGCACGTATGCCGGCCATCTCGCCGGCGCCGCCCTCGGCGTGGCGATCGTCACGCCCGATCCCGCCTCCCGCTTCTCCATCCTCTTCGACGCCGGCCAGGCGGCGGCTTATATGCAGCTCGCCGCCTGGGAGCTCGGAATCGGCTCCTGCCTGGCCACCATCTACGAGCCCGACGCCGCCCGGCGCCTCCTCGGGTTCCCCGCCGAGATGCATCTGCGCATTGCCCTCTCCTTCGGCTACCCGGCCGACCCGTCCCGGCTCACCGCCCCACCCCAGGCCGGAGGCCGCCGACCGTACGTCCGCGCCGTACACAACGAGCGCTGGACGAAACCCACCTGATGGAGGACATTCCATGCGCCAGCCCAGACCCTTCGTCCTGGCCCTGATCCTGCTCACCCTGACGGCGCTGGGATGCGCCGGGATCCCCTTCCTCCAACCCACTCCCACCCCGACACCCACATCCACCCCCACGGCGACGGCGACCGCCACCCCGACCCTCACACCGACCCCGGCCCCGACGCGCCCGCCCGTCAGCACAGCCACGTTGCCAGCGTCCGGGAATACCCGCACGCTCGCGGATGGATCCATCGAGTTTACGGATCCTGCGACGGGATACCGGCTGGTGTTGCCGGCCGGATGGCTCGTCCTCGACCTCGGTGCCGCGGACATGCAGCAGGCCCTGGAGGAAGCGGCCGAGCTCAACCCGCAGTTTTCCCCGTTGATTGAGTCCTTCGGGGCGCTCGCGGTCCAGGGGATTCGCTTGATGGCGATGGATCTCGACCCGCAAGCCCTCGCGGTCGGGTATCCGACGAAC
>DATEAV010000201.1:0-3650 GCA_035288185.1 Anaerolineales bacterium
GGCCGATGCGCTCCTGCTGACCAGCCGTGAGGAAGGGTTTGGCATTCCTCTGGTGGAGGCCGGCCTGAGTCGGCTGCCCGTCTTCTGCGCCGATATCCCAAGCCTGCGCGCCCTGGGCATGGAGGAGGCGCGCTATTTCTCACCCGACGCGGACCCACGCCACATCGCCCGGCTCCTGGCGGAGCATTTCCGTCAGGACCGCGTAGCTCGTCTTGCCGCCCGCGCCTGGCGTGAGTTTACGTGGGAGGGAATCTACCAGGAGCGAATTGCCCCCCTCCTGGAATCATGAAAAGCCGAAAATCCTTCCTCTTGCTGCGGCGCGTGATGGTGCCGATCATCGGCGGGTGCGACCCCCGGAACGCGCTGGCCGCGGCCACGGTGATCGGCGCCGAAACCGTGCTGGTGGGAGTGGTACGAGTGCCCGAGGGCGCGGAGCTGAGCCCGGCCGCGGCTGAGGCGCGCCGAGTGCGGGCCGAGTTGCGCCGCCTGGGGGAAGCGCCCAAGGCGCGCGCAAAGGCCCGCGTGCACGTCTCGACGCGGCCCTGGGTTGAGTTGAGGGCGGCGGTAGAGAACGAACGCCCAGATCTCTTGGTCATCGATTGGGAGTGCGCTCTGGTGGGCCTGGGCGTCACCCCCACTGAGCTGCTGAGCCATCCCCCCAGCGATCTGGCGTTGGTGCGCGGCCTGGTTCGTGGCCCTCCGCTGCGAGTGCTGCTCCCGATCCGGGGCGGGCCGTACGCCGAGCTGGCGCTGCGCCTGGCCCTGAGCCTGCAGCCGGCGGAGATCGTTCCGCTCCATCTGACGCGCCCGGGCGGCGCGGCCGCCGACGCGGCTTTCCGCGGGCTGGAGCGCGTTCTCCGTCATCTGCCCGAGCTGCACGCCCGCTATGCTACGACGGATGATCCTGCCGGAGAGATCCTCCGGCAATCGGCCGGCTTCGATCTCGTCGTGATGGGTTCCAGCGCGCAGCCGGAAGACAGCGGGATGGTGCTCGGGCCGGTGGCCGATCGAGTGATTCGCGAGGCGGAGGCCAGCGTGATCGTGGTGAAGACGCGGCGCCCGATGCCTGCCGGCCCGGCCGATGAGACCGTGGGCGCCGAGGCGATCTCGATCCTCGTCGACAAGTGGTTCGCAGAGAACACTCTCCAGGCCGATGAATTTGCCGATCTGGACGATCTCGTCGCCCGCAAGCGGGAACAAGGCGTCTCGATCAGCGTGGCGTTGCCGGCTCTAAACGAACAATCGACCGTGGGGAAGGTCATCCGCACCATCAAAGGTGCGCTGCAGGATCGCGTGCCTCTCCTGGACGAGATCGTCGTGATGGATTCGGACTCCGGCGACCGGACGCGTGAGATCGCCGAGAGCCTCGGCGTGAAGGTCTACATCCATCAGCACCTCCTTCCACGGCTCGGGCCGCGCTCGGGCAAAGGCGAGGCGCTCTGGAAGAGCCTCCTGGTCACGCGAGGCGATATCATCGTGTGGATTGACACCGACATCGTGAATATCCACCCTCGCTTTGTGTATGGCCTGATCGGGCCGCTCCTGCTGGACCCACGCATCCAGCTGGTGAAGGGGTTCTACCGGCGTCCCCTGCGGGTGAGCGACAAGATCCAGGCCGGCGGAGGCGGGCGGGTGACCGAACTGACCGCCCGACCCCTGCTCAATCTCTTCTACCCGGAGCTCTCCGGAATCATCCAGCCGCTGTCGGGCGAGTACGCCGGGAGGCGGTCGGCCCTGGAGCAGGTGCCCTTCTTCTCTGGATACGGCGTCGAGACCGGGCTGTTGATCGACGTCTTCGAGCGATTCGGCCTCTCGGCCGTCGCCCAGGTCGACCTTCTGGAGAGGATCCATCACAACCAACCTCTCGAGGCGCTCAGCAAGATGTCGTTCGCCATCATCCAGGCGATCATCCGGAAGCTGGAAGGCCGCCTGGGTCGGGCCTTGCTGGACGAGGTCAACAAGAGCATGAAGCTCATCCGCTACCAATCGGGCGATTATCGCCTCGAGGTCGAGGAGATCGCCGAGCGAGAGCGGCCTCCCATGGTCGAGATCCCCGAATACCAGGAGCTGCGGGCGGCGAAGCGGGCGCCCGCCGGGGGCTCGAAAGGCAGGAAGACGGCGTGACCGATTCCTCGATGGGGGAGGACGTTTGGAGCAGGGTGAGCTCAACGGCAGGTGTCGGGTGGACGATTGGCGTGGCCAGGCACTCGGCCACCTGACCTTTCTCTACGGTGATCGGCGGGCGGTGGAGACCCTGAGCCGGCTCGAGCGCCTGGTCTGGCGTTACCGAGGCAAGTTGGCCGCGAGGCGCCCCGCGGAGCTCAGCGAGCGCGACGCCATCCTGATCACGTATGCCGATCAGGTGAGGGAGCCCGGCCGAGCGCCGCTGCATGCGCTGGCAGACTTCTGCCGCTCGCACGTGGCCGGCTTGGTCAGCGGCCTGCATCTCCTTCCTTTCTACCCGTCCTCTTCGGACGACGGCTTTGCGGTGAGGGACTACCGGACGGTGGATCCCTCTCTGGGGGATTGGGACGACATCGCCGCTCTGGGCCGTGAATTCCGGTTGATGTTCGATGCGGTCATCAATCACGCTTCGGCCCAGGGCCCGTGGTTCGAGGCTTTTCTTCGGCGCCAGGGACGATATTCGGCCTTCTTCCTCCGTGTGGATGGCGGCCAGGACCTCTCGGCCGTGGTCCGTCCCCGCACGAGCCCGCTGCTCACAACGGTCGAGACCGCCGTGGGCCCGATGCAGGTGTGGACGACTTTCAGCGCCGATCAGCCGGATCTCGATTACTCGAATCCAGAGGTGCTGCTGGAGGTGATCGATATCCTCCTCGATTACATCCGGCGCGGCGCAGAGCTCGTGCGTCTGGACGCCGTGGGCTACTTGTGGAAAGAGATCGGGACGGCCTGCATCCATCTTCCCCAGACCCATCGTCTCGTCCAGCTTCTTCGGACAGTCCTGGACGAGGCGGCGCCTCACGTCTTCCTGGTCACCGAAACCAACGTCGCCCACGAAGAGAACGTCACCTACTTCGGCGACGGGCGGAACGAGGCGCAGCTTGTCTACAACTTCGCCCTGCCGCCGCTTGTGCTGCACGCGTTCCTCCGGGAGAACGGTCGCTGGCTGAGCGCCTGGGCCGGGCGACTGGCCGTGCCAGGGCCGCGCACGGCATTTCTCAATTTCCTGGCCTCGCACGACGGCGTCGGGCTGAATCCGGTGCGCACCTTGCTCCCCGAGGAGGAGATCGAGTTTCTGATCCAGGAGAGCCAGAGGCGAGGGGGGCTGGTTTCCTTCAAAGACGCGCCCGGCGGCGGAGCGATCGCGTATGAGCTCAACATCAATTACCTGGATGGGCTGTCATCTCCGGGAGGCGCGGAGAACCCCGCCGCCTCTCTGGATCGATTCGTCGCCGCACACGCCGTCCTTCTGGCTCTCCGAGGTGTGCCGGCGATCTACTTTCATAGCCTGTTCGGCTCCAGGGGATGGCCTGAGGGCGTGGCGCAGGCCGGCCTAAGCCGGACGATCAATCGCAAAAAGCTCATTCAGGCAGAGTTGGAGACCGAGCTTCGAGATCCCCGGTCCCGCAGGGCAAGCGTATACCGGCGTCTGAGCGGCCTTCTGCAGGCGCGGGCGGCCTCGCCCGCCT
>DATEAV010000202.1:0-7125 GCA_035288185.1 Anaerolineales bacterium
GCATAGTGTCCCTCCAGTCACCTACAAGGGGTGACATTCTCGATGAACTGGCCTGTGCGTTTGGAGTTCGCATCGTCAAGGCCGGCAGTTTCCATCGAGCGGCGCCGGGGACGTTCCCATTGCAGCAGCGGAACGCGCTCCTGCGCTCAACTCGGCCAACCTCGACGGCATGCCCGAAAACGAAATCCGATCCACGGAGGAGTTCGCCCCTTGGCGATGGGGACTCCGCTGCATCATGTTAGCATTTCACGCGTCGCGTCCCGGCCTCCAGTGCGCTGCAGAGCCGTGAAAAAGCGGCCTTCCTTGTGAGATGGGAAACGGCGCGCCGTTCCCCCACGGCGGGCCGGAACGGAGCCTATGCAACGCCACGGGGGTAGCCCTCTACCCATCGTCCACGATCGTTGCACCGCCACGCGAGCGCGAGGGGCCTTCGCGGCTTGGACATCCCGCCTCGACACCCAACCAGGAGGGTCTCCACCTTCGCCGCGGTCTCCTCCGTCGCGTTTCCCTGACGAGGATTGAGCCTGCTGCCCTCGAGGCGCAGGCGCGAGGCGCTCGCCGAGACTGACCTCCCAGGGCAGTCACGGTTGGGAGATGGCTACCGATCACTGAGCGTCGATTCGCAGGACGGCCGTGGGAGAGGGCTCTGGCCGTGGAGCCCGATGCGCAGGTCGAGGGACGATGGCGGCGGAAGGGATCGAGACTACGCTCGCAAGAAGCAGCGGGGACGGACGCCGTCGGTGTCCAAGTGAAGAACCGGCGTCTTGACCCGCTCCAGACGCTCCTGGTATAATTCGATTTGCCTGCCCGAGCGGCAGGCGCTCTTCTGAATTGTTGAGGAGAAGGGTCATGCCGCCACTTCCGAAGCGAAAGCACTCCAAGGGCCGCCGCGATCGCCGGCGCGCGCACGACGCGCTGTCGGCGCCCGCCCTAATCGTCTGCCCCAATTGCGGCGAGAAGACGCCCCCGCACCGCGTCTGCCCGAGCTGCGGCCACTATGCGGGCCGCGAAGTCATCGAGATCGAGAAGAGCTGATCCCATCTCAGGCTGCTGCGATCCCGGGCGATCGGCTCGGGGCAAGATCGAGCCTTTGCATGTGTGATTCATTTCTCCAAGGCCTCGGCCGGGCCGCACTCTCGAGCGGAACCGTGAGACCGCCCGGGCGGCGGCCCGTGTGATTCGCATGGGCTTCGATCCGGCGCGTACGGCGTTCGTCTTTCCCGGCCAGGGATCCCAGATAGTAGGAATGGGGGCGGCTCTGGCTGCCTCCGATCCGCCCGCGGCGGCGGTGTTCGCCGAGGCCGATCGCGGGCTCGGCGCGGGTTTCTCCGAGCTCTGCTGGAACGGCCCGGCCGACGTGCTGAACGACACGCTCAACACCCAGCCGGCGCTCCTCACCCATTCCATCGCCGTGCTGCGCGCCCTCGAGGCCAGGCTGCCAGGGCTTCGCCCGGCGTGCGTCGCCGGGCACTCACTCGGCGAGTTCAGCGCCCTGGTTGCCGCCGGCGCGCTGGAGTACGCGGAGGCACTCCACCTGGTTCGAGAACGAGGCCGGGCGATGAAAGCGGCCGGAGAACGGGCGCCCGGGGGGATGGCGGCGGTGCTGGGCCTCGAGACCCCGATCATCCAGGAGGTCTGCCGTGAGGCTGCCGCTGAAACGGGGGGTGTGATCCAGGTGGCGAATGACAATTGCCCGGGCCAGGTGGTGATCTCTGGCGACGAGCCAACGCTCGCCCGGGCGACCGAAGCCCTCACGCAGCGGGGCGCCCGGCGCGTAGTCCGGCTGGCGGTGAGCATCGCGGCTCACTCCCCCCTGATGGAACACGGCCTGGGCGTCTTCAATCAGGCCCTCGACTCGGCCCCTCTCCGCGAGGCTGGCATTCCCATCTATGGCAACGTGGGCGCGGCGCCGCTGCGAACGGCTCCCGACCTTCGCGCCGACCTGCGCGCCCAGCTGACTTCCCCCGTGCGGTGGACCGACTCCATACGCGCCATGGTCCAGGCGGGCATCGCCACGTTTGTCGAGCTCGGCCCAGGCGCTGTGCTCTGCGGCCTGATCCGGCGAATCGCCCCCGGGGTGGCGACCATCGCCCTCGACGGCCCCGAGAGCTTCACGCAGATCGCCTCCTGACCGGGGAGAAGGCAGAAGAAGCCGGCCTCACATGCGCAACCTCTTCCTCGCCCTCCTCTTGCTTCTTGGGGTGTACTTCGTCATCACCCGCTTCACCGAGGCGCAGCAGGTGGCGCTCACGCTCCAACGCGGCAACTGGCTCTGGCTTCTGGCGGCCGCCTTCGTTCAGCTTGTGTGGCTGCTGAATGTGGCTGCATCCTATCGGGCGATCTACCGCGCGCTGGGGATCGAAGAAAGAATCGAACGACTAATCCCGCTCTGCTCGGCCGCCTTCTTCGTAAACCTGGTGGCGCCGGTGGCCGGGATGAGCGGGCTGGCCATCTTCATCGCCGAAGCCCGCCGGCGCGGACAGCCGGTCGGCCGAGTGTCGACGGCCTCGGCCCTGATGGTGCTCTACGACTACGTTGCGTTTCTCCTTGTGCTCACCATCGGCCTCGTCGTCCTCTTTCAGCGCAATCAGTTGAGCGCGGCCGAGGTCATCGCCAGCCTGATCCTCGTCATCATCGCCGTGGGCCTCGCGTTCTTGCTCTACCTGGGGATGCGGTCGCCCGAGCGGCTCAGCCGGGTGCTGGCTGGGATGGCCTCCCTGGTGAACCGGATCGCCCGGCCGATCATTCAGCATGATTATCTCGACGTCGATCGGGCTCACGCGTTTGCCCACGATGCCGCGGAAGGGCTGCACGCGGCCCGCCGGACTCCGGGCAACCTCTTGCTTCCCGCCGCGCTCGCGCTGAGCAGCAAGGCCTTCCTGATCTCGATCCTCTTTTTCGTCTTCCTCGCTTTCCGGCAGCCTTTCTCGGTGAGCACCTTGATCGCCGGCTTCAGCATCGGCTACCTCTTCCTGATCGTCTCGCCCACTCCTTCAGGCATCGGTTTCGTCGAAGGCGCGCTGACGCTTACCCTGACTTCTCTGCGGGTGCCCCTGGCGCCGGCGGCCCTGATCTCGCTGGCCTACCGCGGGATCACCCTCTGGTTCCCATTCGCCTACGGCGCCATCGCCATCCGTTGGGTGAGCCGCTCCGCTCCGCTCACCCGCGTTCAAGAGCAGTCGGCATCGGCCGGGCCCGCGCGCTCGGGTAACCCCTCACCCGCGCCCACGACCCCGGCCGCCTCCCACACTCGATCGAATCACTAGCCGCGTCGCAGGCCCGTAGGCGGAGGCGGGAGCCTGCCGCCGAAGCCCCCACTTGACGCGTCTGCGGAACGACGCTAGCATCCCTCCAGGCGGGAGGCGCGGCAGGGGAAGCGGGATCCGGCCCGGAAGGGATGCGGCTGTGCCTTCGGGCAGATGTCACCACCGGCATGAGCCGCAACCGCTTCGGGCCAAGGACCCCAGTCTCATTGGACCCCTCCTGTTCCCGCTCTCGTTCTTTGTTCATCCCAGGGCTGCGCTCTGCCGACGCCGTGCATGATGAATAACCTTGCCCTGCTCCTCACAACTCCCTCGGGAAACCTCCTCTACCAGCTCACGCTGATCATCGTGCTCGTTGTGATCCTGGCTGTCGCCCAGGTGCACGCCACCCGTGGCGGCTCGACCATCGCCCGTAGGTGGGCCCTCCCGGTGGCGGGCCTCCTCGTCCTGCGGCTGGCGATCCTGTCGGTTTCCGGCCTGGCCCAGACGGGAGTGCAGGGAGCCGAGTCGCTGACGGCGCCTCTGGCCCACCTGGGGAGTTTCGCCGGCGCTCTTCTCATCGGCTGGCTCTTCCTCTTCCCCCGCCCCTCGCGCGGCGCCGACTTCACGGCAGCTCTTCTGCTTGGGATCGCCGTGGTCGCTGATGCGGCCAACGTCTTTGCACCGGCGTTGGCACCGGGGGCCACGGCGGGCTCGCGCGGCTTCGGCGTGGCCTGGAGCAGCGCCGGCCTGGCCGTGTCGCTGGTGGCCATGCTTTCCCTCCCCTTCCTCGCCGGCCCCGAACGAGGCATCGGCATCGGCGCCTGCCTGCTGCTTTCCCTGGGCAACGCTCTCCAGCTCTGGGCGCTCCTTGCCGGCGCCGCGACCGACCCCCTCGCCGGGCTGACGCGTCTGGGTGAGATGGGGGCCTACCCGTTGGTCACGCTCGGGGCGGCGCGGCTCTTCGCGCTCGACCGGCCGGCGGCGCCATCGGCCAAGCCTTCGCCTCCCGGTATCGAGCCCAAGGGTCGTCTGCGCCCAACGGAGATCGTCGAAGACGTGCTCAGCCTGGCCGTGGCGAAAACGAGCCAGGATGTGGCCCGCCAGACGGTGAGGGCGGTGGCCCGGGCCATGCGCGCGGAGTATTGCCTGCTGGTCACCCCGCCCTCCCCGGCCGAGCAGTTCGCAATCGCCACCGGCTACGACCTGATCAGCGAGCAGTATGTCGAGGGCGCGCCCCTCGATGAGATCCGAGCCCCGGCGATTGGCGCTTCGCTCGAGCAGCGGCGCACGCTCGTCATCCCTGCGAAATCCGACATCCCCGACATGCTCACCCTGCAAATGATCCTGAGGTTGGAGGGGCCCGGCCCGGCGGTGATGGCGCCGGTGACCGCGCTCGGGGAGCTCTACGGCGGCCTCTTGGTCCTCTCGCCCTACGCGCGCCAATCGTTTTCCGAGGAAGAGAAGACCTCCCTCGAGGCGATCACCCGGGCGTTCGGGCTGCGCCTACACCAGGTGCATCTGGCCGGGGGAACGGCCTCCGATGCAGAGATCACGGCCCAGGCCCTCACCGAGGCCTACCGCCGGATCGAGTTCTTGATGGAGGAAAACCGGAGACTGACCGAGGGGAAAGGCCCGGCCTCGCCAGAGGCCATCGAACCGCGGGTGAAGGATTTCGAGGCGCTCATCGCGCTCAACGAGGAGGCGCGCGAGACGATTCAGATCCTCGAGGCCGAGATCTCCCGCTTGAAGGCCGCCCAGGTCCGCCCGGCGACCGGCACAGCGGAGGAAGTGGAAAACCTCACCGCCGAGCTTCAATCCTTGTTGGAGGAATTGGCGCGCTCTCGGGCCCGGCTCGCCGCGCTCGAGGCCGGAGGCACCGAGCGGCTCGGCCGCGGCTTTGCCGCGCTCGACCTTGAGGCGGTCACCTCGGTCGCTCAGGATCTCAGCCAGCCCATCGCCGCGATCCGCGACCACGTTGGCCTCCTGCTGGGTGAGACGGTCGGGCGGCTCGAGCCCATGCAGCGGACGCTTCTGACGCGGGTGGGAAGCTCGACGGAGCATCTGACCACCTTGCTGGGCGATCTTCGCCAGCTCACGGAGATCGGCACCGAGTCGCTCTCCCTCGATTTCCGGCCGATCGACCCGGTGGAGTGCCTCGAACAGGCTCTCCTCCAGGTGGGCGATTCGATCCGCGCCCGCAACCTCAAGCTCCAAACCGACCTCCCCCACGATCTGCCTCAGGCCTTGGCTGACAAGGGGGCCTTCACTCGGATCCTCGTCCACCTCCTGCGCAACGCGATTGCCGCCTCGCCCGAGGGCGGGACCATCTACATCTCCGGCCGCCCCCAGGCGGGAGGCCCTTCGGAGAGTGCCGGTTTCCTTACGCTTTCCGTCGCCGACACGGGCCCGGGGATCGCGGGGGAACGCCTGGGCGAGGTCTTCCACCGCCGGGCGCAGGATGAGGCCATACCGGGCGTGGGCGAGACCGGTGTGGGCCTGGCAATTGTGCGCAGGCTTTCCGAATTCCTGGGTGGCCGCGTCTGGGTGGATAGCGAAACCGGCGCCGGCAGCACGTTCACCCTGCTCCTCCCCCTGGCGACCTCTCCCTTGGCCCTGCCTCCCAGGCCATCGCTCCCACCGCGCTGAAGGAAACCTTACGGCTGAGAGGGCGAGGCGAGAACCCCGGTTTCTCTGGTCCTTACAACTCACCCCGGGCGGGCCGCTGAGAGAAACCGCGGTTCTGGGCCGAAGGGGGAACTCTCCATCCCTGTGCGTCGTCTTCGTTATAATGAGCCGGTCGTCGAGGCGCCACATCTGCCCATGCGAAAAACCACCATCCTGACCATCACCGTCGTCCTGGCCGCCGCCGTATCCGGTTGCGGCATAGGGTTCCTGGGCGGCGCCCCCCCGGGCGTGCTCGTGACCCAGAATCCATTGGCGACGATCACGCCAACTCCTTTCCTTCCGCTCCCGCCCACCGAGACGCCGCTTCCCGCGCCTTTGTCGAGCGCCACGCCCACCCCGCTGCCCACCTCGGTGAATCCCTGGGGGGATTTTCCGGGGCCGGCGGAGCCTTCGGCGATAGAGATCCCGCGCCCGGCGCCCGAGATCCCGTTCGGTCCGGACGTCGTCAATATCCTTCTCCTGGGATCCGACCAGCGGCCCTACGAGGGCGGACATCGGACTGACACGATCATCGTTCTCTCCCTCGATCTCGAGGCGCAGACCGTTACGATGCTCTCGATCCCACGCGACCTCTACGTCTACGTCCCGGGCTGGCGCATCGATCGGATCAATGTCGCCGACGTCCGCGGCGGCCCGCAGATGATCAAGCAGACGATCCTCTACAACTTCGGGATCCCCATCCACCGTTGGGCCCGCATCAACTTCTACGGCTTCGTGACCGCCGTTGACCTCCTCGGGGGGATCGACGTTCAGATCACGGGCTATCTCTCCGACAACTGCATGCACACGCCCCTCTACTACACCCCGGGGACGACCCGCCACATGGACGGCACGACCGCCCTCTGCTACGTGCGCCAGCGCGAGACGACGGGGGACCTCGACCGCATGCGCCGGGCACAAGAGCTGATGCGGGCCCTCTTCGATCGCGTCGTAAGCCTCGACGGGCTTTCGAGAGTGCCCGATCTCTACAGCCAGTTCGGAAACCTGGTCGAGACCGATCTCGCCGTTGGCGATATCTTGCCGCTGGTCCCTCTGGCGACGACGGTCTCCGGGGACTCGGCGGCGATCCGCCAGTACGCGATCACGGGTGACATGGTCACCCTCTGGCGCGTGCCCTCCTCCGGCGCCTCCGTCTTGCTGTTCGTCCAAGACGCCGTCCGCGCCCTGCTCGACACGGCGTTTCCATACTAGCGGG
>DATEAV010000203.1:0-2150 GCA_035288185.1 Anaerolineales bacterium
GACACTTCAATGTGATCTCCGGCCGTTCTCACCTCCAGGTCTCCGCGGGGCGGGGCCTGGGCCTCCAGGGTCGTCCCCTCGCGGCCCGTCAGTCGAAGGTCACCCCCAATCGCCACCAGCCGCACTTTGGGGGTGGTCCCCACGTCCTGTGAGACGATCTCCACATTCAACCTCCTCCCTGGGCCGATCGCTATTCCGCTATTCGCCTTGAAGCAGGCGCATCGCCTCTTCCGATGTGATCCGGCCGCCGGCCAGCTCGTCCAGAATCCGGTGCCGCTCCTCATCGCTCACTCCCGCGGCCTCGGGCCCTACGGGGAAACCCATTGCCCGGATCACGTCCAGGAGCCGCGAGCGGAGGGTCGGGTAGGAGAGCCCGAGCTCTCGCTCCATCCGGTTGAGCTTCCCCTCGCAGCGGATGAACGTCTCGACGAACTCGAGCTGCTCCGCCGTGAGGCGCGCCAGGCGGCCCGGCTCAAAGTGCCCCTCGATCGCCGTGTCGCAGCTGCGGCAATGCAACCGCGTCACCTCAAGAGGCTCACCGCAGATCGGGCATAGTTGAGGCATCAAGTTCATATCTCGGGCCTTTCGCCTACAAAATCGACTTTCCCTTTCTTGGCCGGATTATACGGCACGAATCAAGATTGTCAATACCTTCCTCAATTTTCCTAAAGTCGATATCAATCCCGTGTCATCCCGGAAGACTAGCGCCGGCGCCGGGTCTGCGCTTCTGCAGAGCGTCGGTGATCCCCTGCCGGCCCGGCCTTGCGCGATTGGCGGCGCCTGGGCGGGGTCCGGCCCTCGAGGTGATTCTCGGATCCGCCTGCCTTCCTCGCAGCCCGGCTCCGGCCATTGGCCCCCCCGCCCCGGTTTGATACAATCCGCGCACATTCCTGCCAAAGGAGCCTGATGGCCCGCCTCTTTATCCCCGGCCCCACTGATGTGGTCCCCGAGACGCTTGCCGCACAGACTCGACCCATGGTCGGTCACCGGAGCCAAGTGTGTGCCGACCTCTTTGCCCGAGTCCAGCCCGTGCTCCGCCAGGTGCTCGGCACCAACGAGCGCGTCTACATTCTGGCCTCCTCGGGAAGCGGCCTTCAAGAGGCGGCCGTCCGCAATTGCGTGGCCCGCCGCCTCTTGCTCTGCGCCGGCGGTGCTTTCGCCGACCGCTGGCATGAGGTCGCTCTGGGGAACGCCGTCGAGGTCGATCGCCTCGAGGTCGAGTGGGGTCAGCCCCACCGGCCGGACCACGTGGAGCGGGCTTTGCGTTCCGGGCGTTACGACGCCCTGGCCATCGTCCATAACGAGACGTCGACCGGCGTGGAAAACCCCTTGCAGGAAATCGCCCGCGCCGCCCGCGAGGTCAGCCCGGAGATCGTCATCCTGGTCGATGCCGTCTCCTCAGCGGGCGGAGTGGAAATCCAAAGCGCCGCCTGGGGCCTCGACGTGGTAGTCACCTCGTCACAGAAGTGCTTCGCTCTCCCCCCGGGGCTGGCTTTCGCCGCCGTCAGCGACCGAGCGCTCGAACGCGCCCGATCGATTTCCCATCGCGGCTGGTACTTCGATTTTCTCCTCCTCGAGCGCTACATCACACAGAACACCACGCCAGCCACTCCCGCCATTTCGCTTCTCTTCGCCCTCGAGGCGCAGCTCCAGCGGATGACGGCCGAAGGCCTCGAGAGCCGCTTCGCCCGCCACGCCCGCATGGCCGCCCTGGCCCAGGCCTGGGCCGCTGAGCGGTTTGCCCTCTTCGCCGCGGAAGGATTCCGCTCCAAGACGGTGACGGCGATCCACAACACGCGCCAGATCGACATTCCCGCCCTCAACGCCCACCTCTCCGCGCACGGCATGGCCATCGCCAACGGCTACGGTCCACTGAAAGGCAAGACCTTCCGCATTGGGCACATGGGTGAGATCCAGCCCGCCGACCTCGAAACCCTCTTCGCGCACATCGACGAGTTTCTCGAGCGAACGCCCTGACCTGCCCTCACCGTCTTGAGCGAGCGCAGCGACGGCACTGGTCCCTCATGCCAACTCTCCCCGTGAACCCCGCGCAAGGTCTGACCGGGCAAGGCCCTCCGCCCGACCGCTTGCCCCCACGCGCCTACCTCGGCCTCTTCGCGCTCGGCCTGCTGCCTCGTTTGCTGCTCGTC
>DATEAV010000204.1:0-6528 GCA_035288185.1 Anaerolineales bacterium
CGAGCCCTTCACCAGGACGACGTCCCCCTGGGTGATCGCCCCGCGCAGGTGGCCGACGGCCTCCTGGGTGTCTTTCACCAGGACGACCTGGCGCAGGCCGGCCTTCCCGGCCTCGTCGGCGATCCAGCGGGCCCGCTCGCCGACGGCCACAAGGGCGTCGGCCACCTCCGCCGCCCTCGCACCCACCATCCGGTGCCCCCGCTCCTCGTAGTCGCCGAGCTCGAGCATGTCGCCCAGGACGGCGATCTTGCGCCCGTCCAGCTCGGCCAGGAGATTCAGGGCGGCGATCACCGAGGGTGGCGCGGCGTTGTAGGTGTCATCCAGCAGCAGCGAGCCGCTCGGGCCCTGCACGGCCACCAGCCGGAGCTGGCTCTGCGTGTTCTGCATCCCGCCAACGATCTCTTCCCAGGTGAGCCCCTCGACCAGCCCGACGGCCGCGGCGCGCAGCGCCGTGTGCACCGAGTGGCGCCCGAGGAGCGGGACGCGGACGTGCATCGCTTCGCTGCGGTAATGGATCACGAATCGCACGCCTTCCAGCCCCTGACCTTCCACCTCGCTCGCCCACAGATCGGCCTCCGGTGTCAGGCCGTAGAAGAACGGCAATGCCTTCGTGTGCTCCGCCATGCCGCGCACGAGCGGCTCGTCGGAATTCAGAATGGCCACGCCCTCCGGCGCCGGCGGCAGGCTGGCGACGAGCTCCGTCTTGCCGGCTACGATCGCATCCAGGCTCCCGGCCCGCTCCAGATGCACCTGGCTCACATTGGTGATCACACCCACCGACGGCCGCGCCAGCTCGCAGAGGAACGCAATCTCGCCCGGGACGTAGAACCCCATCTCGAGCACCGCCCGCTCGTGCGACTCGCTCAGCCGCAGCAGGCTGAGCGGGAGCCCGATCTCGTTGTTCAAGTTGCCGGGATTGCGCATCGTGCGGTAGCGCATCTCCAACACGTCGGCGGTGAGCTCTTTGGTCGTCGACTTTCCCACGCTGCCGGTGATCCCGATGACGCGCACCGAGAGGCGAGAGCGCCAGTGCCGGGCGATCGTCTGGAGCGCGGCCAGCGAGCTCTCGACGCGCAGCGTGACCGGCGGCTCGAGCCCGGCCAGCGCCTCCGTCGTGAGCGGCTGCCGCAAATCGACCACCCGCCCGGGCAGGGGCAGATCGCGCTCGACCAGGGCGGCCGAGGCGCCGCGCTCGAAGGCCGCGGCGATGTAGTCGTGACCGTCGGTCCGCTCACCCTTGAGGGCAACGAAGAGAGCCCCCGGGATCACCAGGCGCGAATCGATCGCCGCGTCGGTGATCACCTGACGCGCTCCCTCCATCTGCCGGCCCGTGAGGGCCTCGATCACCAGAGCCAGGGTGAGCATCTCCTCCTGCCCTGCCTATTCCCGGCCGACGAGCGCGATGCGCTCCGAGTCGGGGGGGATTCCCATGAGAACGACCAGCCTCTCGGCCACGTCCTGGAAGGCCGGCGCGGCTACCACCGAGCCCCAGGGCGAGATCCGCGGCCGGTCGATCCGGACCAACACCAGGAACCGCGGGCCCGGCATCGGCCCCCAACCGATGAATGAAGCAACCGTCAGGTTGGGGTCGTAGCCGTAGTCCGACGGGATCTGGGCGGTGCCGGTCTTCCCGGCAAAGCGATAGCCCGCCAGATCGATGAGCAACGCCTCATCTTCCAGCGACTCGATGAGCATGTCGGTGAGGGTCTGCGACGTGCGCGCCGAGATCGGACGCCCAAGCGTCGTCGGCGACGGCCAGTAGGCGCCCTCCGAGCTCACCACCTGCCGCACGACGTGCGGCTGCACCATGTCGCCGCCATTGGCGATGGCGCTCACCGCCGCCAGGAGCTGGATCGGCGTCACCGAGACGCCCTGGCCGAACGCATTCGTTCCCAGGTCCGATTCGGTCCACTCGGGATGAGTGGGCGTCCGAAGCTGCCCGGGCACCTCCCCGGCCAGATCCACGCCCGTCAGACGACCGACTCCGAATCTCGCCAGGTAGTCATAGAGCGTCTCGGCGCCGAGGCGCTGGGAGGCGACAAAGGCCAGGCAGACGTTCAAAGAATGCTCCAGGCACCCCACCATGGTCTGGGGCCCCCAGGCCTCGCCGTCCCAGTTGCGGATCGTGTGTCCTCCGACCTCGATCTCACCGGTGTCGACAAATACGTCGTCGGGCAACACGACCCCGGCGTCGAGGGCCGCGGCCATAACGAGCACTTTGAAGGTGGAGCCCGGCTCATACTGCCCGCCGACCGCCGGGTTGATCACCGGTTCCTCTTCACTCTGGTCCCCGAGCCACGGCCCGTAGGCGTTGGGGTCGAGCGTGGGCCAGGCAGCCAGGGCGAGGATCTCGCCGTTCGATGGATCCATGACGATGATCTGGCCTCCGGCGGCCTCGCTCCACTCGATCGTCCGCTGAAGAACGCCCTCGACCATTTGCTGGATGTCGGCGTCGATCGTCAGGACGAGGTTCACGCCGGCGGGCGGCTCCTGGTTGAGGCCGGCCTCAGGCGGGATGATCGACCGTTGGACCGTCACCGCTCGCCCCGTGAGCCAGTCGTCGTAGAAGCCCTCGACCCCGAAGTAGCCCCGGCCCTCCTGGTTGACGAACCCCAGCACGTGCCCTGCCAGGCTCCCGGCGGGATAGACGCGCTGCGAGAGAGGAACGAGCGCCAAGCCGGCCAGGTCGGGCGCCTCGGGATCGGCAAGAAACGCGGAGATCACCCCCGCCGCCGTTGGATCCACCGTGATGGGCCAGCGGCCGCCTTCCTCATCCGGCCGGGTGAGGCGGATGCGGAGAGCACCGACGAACTTGTCGCGGGCGGTCAGCTGCGCCACAACGTCGTCGGCCGGGACGCCGAGCAGCGCCGAGACCACCCCGGCGACAATTTCCTCGTTGCCATCGAGCTGGCGGAGCTCCACCTCAAGGTAGTAGCGGGTGGCGTTTCCGGCCAAGAGCACGCCGTCGCGGTCGAAGATCAGGCCGCGCGCCGGCCGGACCTCCTCGGTCAGCCCGCGGCCGCCGCGGTCGAGCGCGGCGAATACGGGCGCGTAGGGCCCGAACTGAACCCGGATGAGCTGGATAAGCAGGCCGAGGGAGACGAGACTGAAGACTCCCATCACCAGCTGGACTCGGCGGCGGGCCTGCGGCTCGGGCGTCATCGCGCTCCGCCGATGACCCTGGCCAGCCACTCACCGAGAGTCTCGGTAAAGGCCGGCGAGAGGCCGCTGCGGTGGCCCTCCTGTGAGAAGGGCGGCTGCGGCGCCATGAACTCGGGATCGGGCTGCAGGCCGGGGACGGCGAAGTAGTCGATCTCCCCCGGGCTGGCCGGCCGGAAACCCATGGAGACCGCTCGCTCGAGCAGCCTGTCGGGAGATGTGATCTGAGCGAAGTAGGTCATCAGTTCCGAGTTCTCTCGTTCGAGTTCGTCGCGCTGCGCCTCAAGCGTCAGCAGCGCCCGTCCGGCATTGGCGACCTTCGCATTCACGGCCAGGTAGAGCCCTGCGGCGATGATCAGCGCCACCACGAGCAACGCCGTGGTCCCCGTCATGCGGACCTGGAGCCGCCACGGGGCCTGGCGATAAGCTTGCTTCCTGCGTCGCTGCGCGTCCACCTGGTCGGTCTCTCCCGATCCGCTCTCTCGATGCAAACTTCATGCCGCCCCGAGCCGTTCCGCCACCCGAAGCTTCGCGCTCCTCGCCCGCGGGTTTGCCCTCACCTCGGCCTCCTCGGGCACCACGGGCTTTCGCGTGATGGCTCGGAGTGTGGCCACATGCCCACATGTACAGACCGGTTGGGCGGGAGGGCAGATGCAATCGCGGCTCTCGCGGCGGACGAACTCCTTGACAATCCGGTCTTCCAGCGAGTGGAAGGCGATCACAACCAGGCGACCGCCGGGGGCCAGGAGCGAAAGCGCCGCCTCAAGCCCCGCACCAAGCGCCTCCAGCTCTCCGTTCACCGCGATCCGGAGCGCCTGAAAGACGCGCGTCGCTGGGTGGATCCCGGCGCGGCGACCCCGCGTTGAGCCCGCCACGATCTCGGCCAGCTCGGTCGTCGTATGCAGAGGTCGAGCGCTCACAATCCGTCGCGCCACCAGGCGGGCCCGGGTCTCCTCACCGAAGCGCCATATCAGGTCGGCGAGATCCGCCTCACTGAGCCCGTTCACCAGGTCGGCGGCGGTCGTCGCCTGGCCGGCGTCGAAGCGCATGTCGAGCGGCCCCTCCAGCCTGAAAGCGAAGCCTCGGGCGGGATCGTCCACCTGCATCGACGAGAGTCCCAGGTCGAGCAGCACCCCGCTCACCGTCGTCCAGTGAAGGGCGGCGGCGGCGAGGTGCATCTCGGCGAAGGACCGGTGGACGAGGTGAACGCGTTCCGAGAAGCGCGCCAGCCTCTGCCGCGCCCGCGACAAAGCAGCAGGATCGCGATCGAGGCCCAGGAGCTCCCCATCCGGCGCGCTGGCCTCGAGGATTCCAGCAGCGTGTCCGCCGGCTCCAACGGTTCCGTCAATATGACGGCTCCCCGCTTGTGGTGCGAGAGCAGAGAGCACTTGCTGGTAAAGTACCGGGGTGTGGGATCCGGCAGCGGCGGCGTCGAGGGACGCGCCCATGCCTCACCCCGAAGAGAGGTCGAAGTCAGCAAAGCGCCGGGCGTTCTTCTCGGGGTCCGTTACCGAGGCCGCCTCTTGCTTCCAGATCTCGGTGTTCCAGATTTCGAAGTACTGCCCCGCGCCGACGATCGTGCTTTCGGCGTCGAGCTGGGCATACTCACGCAGGAAGGATTGGATTAGAATCCGGCCGGCAGTATCGAGCTCCACCTCATGCGCGCTGCCGAAGATCACCCGGAAGACGGCGCGCACCTCGGGGTTGGTGGCTGTCAGGCGCGCGGCCCGCTCGACGACCCTTTGGAAGGTCTCCGAGGTATAGACGAGGAGGTTGCGATCAAAGCCCTGGGTAACGTAGGCGCCGCCGGAGATGGCGGCGCGGAACCGGACCGGTATGGTCAGCCTGCCTTTGGCGTCGATGGTGTGTGCGAACCGGCCCAGGAACATGCGTTCTACACTCGCCCATCAGCACAGACGCCGGGGAAATCCCGGCGTCCCACATCTCCCCACTCCCACCCACAAGTGCCAACAGTATAGACACATTTCCCCACCGGCGCAAGACGGCTATGCGATGTCCGGCCAGTACGCATCTCCTACCGCACATCTGGTCCGCTGCCGTCCTCCCCACCCCACGGTTTCGGACCATACCAGCCATGTCTGCTCGCGCATGACGAGCGGCGGCGCGTCTGCTAGGATCCTTAAAACTTCCGCGTGACAAATCGGGGTTTGGGGGGTCGAATCGCTGCTGCCCGGCGGCCCCGCTCGAACAAGGATCATCGTCCTTTCTGACATCGCCTGGGGCCGGTGTCGCGGCTTCCACCAAGCGTAGTTGCCACTTGGGGCGTGATCCCCGCTGCCCTTCTTTTTCTTTTTCACACCGCCAGGGGTCGGTGTCGCTGCTTCCAACGGGCGTAGTTGAAGGCCCGTTCCGTCGCCGGCTCACGCTCCACCCTCGCGCCCATCGCCATCCCTCCTGGTTCGCGCATCCGCGCGCCCACGCCAGGTGCACGCACTCGCGCCGATCGAGCGATGGCATGGATATCGTCTCCCGCTTACCTTATCCTGAGCGCCGTCGGCTGAACGAAGGATCCCCAGATGTATTGAGAGCTCCGAAGGATCTCACATCCGCGTCACGCGAGATCCTTCGGGCCTCCGTATGAGTGAATGACGCGAAAGATGCGGACGACGGCCCTCAGGATGACGTTAACAATGAAGGCGCCCCAGAGCGGTGTCCCTCGACACGCCTCGCCGTGCCTCCATTCGTTGAGCCGCCAATGTGAGGCGTTGAGATTCGGGTGAGGCGCGAGGTGGACAACGGCCGATCTGCACGTCCACTTCCCTCGCGGATCGTTGACTAGGACAGGCCCGGTGGTCCACACGGCGACAGGAGACACTGCCCCTTATCGTCATCCTGAGGGCCGGCCACTGCTATTCACGCGTCCATCAAGCACCCGGCGGCCCGAAGGATCTCACTTGTGACTCTTGTGAGATCCTTCGTGAGGGCAGTTGCCGCGCTCCTCCCGCTTCTCGCGCATGTCATCCTGGAGCCCGTCGACGCATGGCCGCAGGTTCGGCCGCCTAGTCGGTGGGCTGACACTGGCACCGCACTGGCGGGCAGCGCCAATGCAGGTGAGGATCTCGTTTGATGGGGGGATCTCGATGCCCAAGAACGAGATCCTTCGGGCTTCCTTTTTCGCCTTGGCCCGCTTCGATCAGTCTACGGCCCTCAGGATGATATGAGGGGCGATGGCTGCGGCCGGCCTGTAAGCCGCGTTCCCGTAGGTGGCGTCGGGCACCCTTGCGCGTTGATCCTCCTGCCCCCTCCGACGCGAAACCCCGGAGGAAATCCTCCGGGGCGGTGGCTGCGGCCGGCCTGTAAGCCGCGTTCCCGAAGGTGGCGGAGGGTCCTCCCCCCGACGCAAACCCC
>DATEAV010000205.1:0-2046 GCA_035288185.1 Anaerolineales bacterium
ACCGCCGCCTCCTCCGCCGCCGCAGCCGGCCAGAATCCCGAGGACCCACAGGCCCTTAAACCTCCAGGTGATCTGCCACGCCCGCCTTAAGACCTCTGCGATGTCCATTCGCTTTTCCTCCGCTGTGAATGCTCGCCGTCATTCCCACTCGATCGTTGCCGGCGGCTTGCTGGTGATGTCGTAGACCACGCGGGTGACGCCTGCCACCTCATTGACGATTCGGTTGGAGACCTTCGCCATCACCTCGTCGGGCAGGCGGCACCAGTCGGCCGTCATGAAATCATCGGTGGCGACGGCCCGCAGCGCCACCGTCTCACCGTAGGTTCGGTGGTCGCCCATCACTCCCACCGAGCGGACGGGAAGGAGCACGGCGAAAGCCTGCGCGATGGGGGGCGCCGTGCCGTCGGCCCCCGCCGCGGCCAGGGGGCCGGCGCGATCGAGCTCCTCCAGAAACACCGCGTCGGCCAATCTGAGGCGGGCGAGGCGCTCGGCCGTCACCTCGCCCAGGCAGCGCACCGCCAGCCCCGGGCCAGGGAAGGGCTGGCGCTGGAGGAGAGCCTGCGGCAGCCCCAATGCCTTCCCCACGGCGCGCACCTCGTCCTTGAAGAGGTAGCGCAGCGGCTCGACCAGATCGAGAGCCATGTCGTCCGGCAGGCCGCCGACGTTGTGGTGGGTCTTGATCCGGGCCGCCGCCCGGCGATCGGGCCCGCTCGATTCGACCACATCGGGATAGATCGTCCCTTGCACCAGAAAGCGCGCTCCACCGACCTGGCGCGCTTCCGCCTCGAAGATGCGGACGAACTTCTCGCCAATGATCCGCCGCTTGGTTTCGGGGTCGGTGACTCCGGCTAGGGCCGTGAGGAACTCGTCCCCGGCATCGAGCGAGAGCAGGCGCGCTCCGAGGGAGTTACGAAAGGCCCGCACCACGCTCTCGGCCTCGCCCAGACGCAGCAGCCCCGTATCGACGAAGAGGCAGGTGAGCCGGGAGCCCAGGGCGCGATGGACGAGCGCGGCGGCGACGGCGGAATCTACGCCGCCGCTCACCCCGGCGATGGCCGCCGCCTCCCCCACCTGGGCCTGAACGCGTGCCACCGAATCATCGACGATGGATTCAGGCGTCCACTGTGGCCTTGCTCCGCAAATCTCGCGGACGAAGGTTCGGAGCAGCTCGGTCCCCTGTGGCGTGTGGCGGACCTCCGGGTGAAACTGAAGGCCATACCAGCGCCGCTGTCCGTCGCCCATCGCGGCGACGGGCGAGTTGGGCGAACGGGCAAGAATGGCGAAGCCCGAGGGGGGCTCCTCGATCCGATCCCCATGCGACATCCACACCCGCCGGCTTCCCCCGGGAAGCAAGGGCGACGCGGCGCACACCTCGATCTCCGCCGGCCCATACTCCCTCTTCGCCGAGGGCGCCACCTTCCCGCCCAGGGCGTGGGTGAGCGCCTGCATCCCGTAACAGATTCCCAGCACTGGAAGCCCCGAGCGCAAGATGTATTCGGGCACCTGCGGGGCGCCGGCCTCGTATACCGAGGCCGGGCCGCCGGAAAGAATGAACCCTCGCGGCCCGAGGGCCATCACCTGCTCGCCGGGCGTGTCGAAGGGGAAGAGCTCGCAGTAGACGCGCACCTCTCGCACCCGGCGGGCGATCAATTGCGCGGTCTGGGATCCGAAGTCGAGGATGGCGATCGAGTCCACGCCGGCTCAGTCGGCGAAGAGGATGCGGCCTTCGCTCATGTCGCGAATCACAGCCAGTGCTTCGATCGGCACGCCCAGCGGTGCCAGCAAGTCTCGGCCTCCCTCGAACGTCTTCTCGATGACGGCGCCGATCCCCACGATTCGGGCGCCGGCCGCCTGTGCCAGCCGGACGAGGCCCATGATCGTTTGGCCGGTGGCGAGGAAGTCGTCGATGATCAACACCTTCTCCCCGGAGCCGAGGTATTCCGGTGAGACGATCAACTCGACGGCCCTTCCTTTGGTGTGGGAAGGGGCCAGGGTGAGGAAGATCTGATCGGGCATGGTGATCGGCTTGCTCTTGCGGGCGTAGAC
>DATEAV010000206.1:0-2458 GCA_035288185.1 Anaerolineales bacterium
GTCTCGAGGCTCGTCCGCGAGACGGCGCCGGACCGGTGGAGCATCGACTGGGAGGAGCTCGAGCGCGTGGTGCGTCTCGGGGTGCGCTTCCTGGACGACGTGATCGAGGTGAACCCGTATCCGCTGCCGCAGATCGACGCCATGGTGAAGGCCACCCGGCGCATCGGGCTCGGCATCATGGGCTGGGCGGACCTGCTCTTCATCCTCGGCGTTCCCTACGACAGCCAGGCCGCGCTGGATCTGGCCGAGCGCCTGATGGCCTTCGTCACCGAGAAGGCGCATGACCAGTCCTGCCGTCTGGCGGATGAGCGCGGGCCGTTCCCGAACTGGAGCCGCTCGATGTATCGCACCGGCCGTCCGATGCGGAACGCGACGGTGACGGCCATCGCCCCCACCGGCACCATCTCGATGCTCGCCGGGTGCTCGTCGGGCATCGAGCCGGTGTTCGCGCTGGCCTTCGAGCACCGCGTGAAGGGCGCCGACGGCGACCGGGTGCTGCCCTTCGTCAGCGAGACGTTCGAGCGACTGGCGCGGGTGCGCGGGTTCCACTCCGAGGCGCTCATGGCGGAGGTCGCGCGTCGGGGCTCGATCCAGGGCATCCCGGGGGTGGACGAGGGGGCGCGGAGCCTCTTCAAGACCGCCCACGAGATCGACTACCGCTGGCACGTGCGCCATCAGGCCGCATTCCAGCGGCACACCGACAACGGCGTGTCGAAGACGATCAACGTGCCCCAGGACGCGACGGAGGACGAGGTGGCCCGGGCCTACCTCCTGGCCTGGGAGGAGGGCTGCCTCGGCATCACGGTGTTCCGCGACGGGTGCAAGGGGGCACAGGTGCTCAACATCGGGGTGGGCGTGGGTGCCGGGGAGGAGGCGGACCCGTCGGTATTCGGGGAGCGTGTGGTCAAGCCGCGGCCCCACAGCCTGGCCGGGCACACCTACCGGATGGAGACGCCCATCGGGACGGCGTTCGTCACCGTCAACGACACGGAGCGCGGCGAGCCCTTCGAGGTGTTCGTTCAGGTGGGCAAGGCGGGGTCCGACACCATGGCGGTGGCCGAGGCCCTGGGACGGCTGGTCTCGCTCGTCTTGCGGCTGCCGTCTCCGCTGTCGGCGCGGCGCCGGCTGGAGGAGGTCATCAGCCAGCTCTCCCGCATCGGCGGCGGCCAGCCCACGGGTTTCGGCGCTTCCAAGGTGCTCTCCCTTCCCGACGCGCTCGCGCGGGTCCTGGGCGGGCATATCGGCTACGGGGCCGGGCAGGGAGGCGGGTCGGCCGCCACCGGGCGCCCGTCCCTGCGGCAGGTCGGCGATCTGTGCCGGGAGTGCGGCCAGGCCATGCTTATCTACGAGGAAGGCTGCAAGAAGTGTCTCTCTTGCGGCTTCAACGAATGCTAGCGGCGGCGAGGCACGACCGGCGACGGCGGAAAGGGCTTGACCGCGAAAGCGGTGGCGGTGTTTAATGGCCGCGGTTGTGAAGCCAGTCACACGAGCCGCGGGCTCGAACTCAGGGAGGAAATCGATGAGGAGATGCGTGAGATTCGGCGTCGTTGCCCTCGCCCTGGTCATGGGGCTCGCCATCAGCACCGGGGCCTGGGCCCAGACGCCCTGGACCGCGCCCGATGCCGAGAAGGGCAAGAAGAACCCGGTCGCGGCGGGGAAAAAGGCGGTGGAGCAGGGCGAGAAGGTGGCGAAGGTGAACTGCGCCTCGTGCCATGGCGCCAAGGGCAAAGGCGATGGGGCGGCCGCCGCGGCGCTCACCCCGAAGCCTGCGGACTGGACCGCCAAGAAGGTGCAAGACGAGACCGATGGCTCTTTGTTCTGGAAGATCTCGACGGGCAGGGGTGCCATGCCGCCCTGGAAGCATTTGCCGGAGAATGATCGCTGGGCCCTGGTCCACTACCTTCGCTCCCTCAAGGGGAAGTAGCCCTCATTCACCGCTTCCGTGCCGGGCACGTCCTTCTCGGGAAGCCGACAGGGACGTGCCCGATCGTTTGTCTGCCTGGTCACTTCGCAGTTCTGCCGCCGAGCCGGAGTTGCTGCCCAAGGCGCGTGGCTGGGGGCTGTCGGCCCAGGCCGAGCGTCGGAGAACCTTACGGTTTCGCATGGCCCGAAATGGCGGCGCCGGGGGTTGCTCTCGGTGTCGGCCGGAGCCCGTGGGAAATTCGCGGGTTAGAGACGAGCGTCGAGGAGGGCCGGTCTTGGCACAGCTGATGCGTCCCTCATCGGAGTCATCACGAAAGCCATGACCATGCCCGCTCACGATCTGTAAGCCTCGCTACATCCCATGAGCGCGCAGCCGTCCCACGATCCTGACCCCAGGGAGCTCGGGGCCTCGCTATCGGAGATCAGCCGCGCCCTCGAGCATCTCCGGGATCGCATCCAGCAGCTCGGCGGCGTCGACCCCGAGGGTGCTGAGGCCCCGGCACCGAGCATCGATACGATCAGCGCCGTGGACCCC
>DATEAV010000207.1:0-2169 GCA_035288185.1 Anaerolineales bacterium
CTCCAGGTCGCACGCTTCGCGGGCTGCGAGCAGGCGCTCGAGGGCTTCCTCCCGGCAAACGACCATCCGGCTCCCGGATTCGCGCAGCTCGTGCAGCAGGCCCTCCTGGGTGCGCAAGATGCTCGTGGGGACGACGACGCCCCCGGCACGCAGGACCGCCCAGTAGGCGAGGGAATACTCGAGGCAGTTGGGAAGGAAGAGGCAGACGCGCTCACCCTTCTGGAGCCCGAGCCGGGCCAGCGCGGCGGCCAGACGGTCGGTCTGGCGTTTCAGCTGGTGATACTTCAGCGCCCGGTCCTGAAAGAGGATAGCAGTTTGAGTCGGGTACTGCTCGGCCGCCTGGTCGAGCAGCCGGAAGAGAGGGACCTCCGGGTAGGGGGCGAGGCTGGGTTCGAGCTTGTAGGGCCCGAGCTGATAGCTCTGGAGCCAGGGCTTCGAAGGATCGGTCATCTGCGCCATCGCGTGAGACGCGCCTTGGGCTGCGGCCCCTCAGCCGTTGAGACGCGCGGCGAGGTCCCCGAGATCCAGCTCGGCCAATTTCCCTGGCGTGGGGATGCCGGTGGCCGGGTCCCAGCCGCGGATCCGATAGTAGGCATCCTTGAGAACCTCGAGGGTGGGGGAGTCGATCCGCATTCCTGCCGCCGGCCCCGAGGGGAGAGGCTCCTCCGTCAGGCGCCAGGGCAGGGCGTCGTCGGCGCGGCGGGCGCCCTCGCGCACGGCGCAAAGGCGCGCCAGGTTGTACACGCGCTCGCCGCTCTTGCGAAAGTCGGGCACGCCGAATTCCCAGCCCGTCGCCGCGGCGATGAGCTCGGCGATATCGTCGGCGGTGAGCGTCGTCGCCATGAACTTGCAGCCGCCAACGCAATCCATCACCGTCAGGGCGTTCTCCATGTCGACGAGCACCTGCCCCTCCTCGGGATCGGCGACGAACGGATCCCGAATGCTGCTCTCCTCCACAATCAGGAAGGGCACGTCGACGAACGCAGGGCCCTGGACGTAGCCGGTCATGTGATCGCCGCCGCGGTTGGCGGTGACGTAGCCCAGGCCGGTGATCTTGGCTGCGCGGGGATCGTAGGCCGGGAGCTCCAGCCCTTTGACGTGCATGGCGAAACGTTCGCTTCCACCGCCGAGCCGCTCGGCCATACGCCTCGAGCCCTCCGCCAGGAGATCGCCGATTCCTTCCCGCCGGGCGATCTTGCCCACCAGCTCGACGACCAGCTCGCCGTTGCCGAAAGCCAGGGGGATCCCCTGAGTATGCTCCAACGTGAGAATCCCGCGCTCGAAACACTCCAGGGCGAAGGCGATGGTGGCGCCGGCGCTGATCGTATCCACTCCATACTCGTTGCACAGGTAGTTGGCCATGGTGATTGCGTTCAAATCTGAAACCCCGCACATCGCGCCGAACGTATCGGTCGTCTCGTATTCGGGGCCTTCGCCCTTGTGGCCTTTCCACTTGCCCTCTCGAATCTCGGTCCCCCGGCCGCAGGCCACCGGGCAGGCATAGCAGCGGACGCCCCCCACCAGCACCTTCTCGGTCATCGCCGGGCCGTTCACCTGGTCGATTCCGGCGAACTGGCCCTCCTGCCAGTTGCGGGTGGGGTAGCCGCCGCGGACGTTGACCATGTCGGCCAGCATATTCGTGCCGTACGTTTCGAAGGCGATCTTCAGCACCGACTCGTCCATGTACTCCCGCTGTCGGTCGACGGCCCGACGGAAGCGCTCCGGGTCGGCCAAACGGACCGCCTCCTTACCCGAGCAGGCGATGGCCTTCACGCGCTTGGAGCCCATCACGGCGCCCATCCCGGTGCGGCCGGCGGCGCGGTGCTTGTCGTTCATGATCGCGGCGTAGCGGACGAGGTTCTCCCCTCCCGGCCCGATGCAGGCGACGGTGAGCGGGCGCCCGGCCTCTTCTACGAGGCGGTCCTCCGTCTCGGGGACCGTCTTGCCCCACAGGTGGCTTGCCTCTCGCAGCTCGGCATGGCCGTCGGAGAGGTGCAGGGTGACAGGCGCCGGCGAAATCCCCTCGAAGATCACCCCGTCGAATCCGGCCCACTTGAGCGCTGGGCCGAAGAAGCCTCCGGAGTTGGCGTGCCCCCACAGCCCGGTCTGCGGCGACCTGGCGACGACGGAGTAGCGCGAGGCGCTAGCGGACGACGTGCCCGTGAGCGG
>DATEAV010000208.1:0-14256 GCA_035288185.1 Anaerolineales bacterium
TTCGGAGGGATCCGCCACGCATGGCCGAGCGGCGTGAACTGCTTACCTGGGATGAGGTCGCCCGCCTCATCGACCACTTGATCCCCCAATTCCAGACCGAGTTCGAAGCCATGGTGATCGTCACCCGCGGCGGGGTGGTCCCGGGAGGGTTGCTATGCGAGGCACTCGGGATACAAGACGTCCTCACAGCGGCGGTGGATTTCCCCTTCGAGCTGGAGCGGGAAGAAGCCCGGCTGCTCGCCTGGCCACGGTTCATCCAGTTCCCCGACGACCGGCAGCTGCGCGGGCGCAGGGTGTTGGTTGTGGATGACGTCTGGGGCTCGGGTAGGACGATCACAGCGGTCAAGAACCGGGTGGCCGGGGCGGGGGGAATCCCGTCGACCTGCGTTCTGCACTTCAACCCCTACCGGAGCCTTTTTACCCAGGCCAAGCCCGACTACTATGCCGCCATCACCGACGCGCGTATCGTCTACCCCTGGGAGGTGGACCGGGGGCCGGATCGGGTCTTGCGCGACCAGCCCGATTAAGGGCTCGGCGTAGGCCCCTGCCGGGTTTGACAACCCGGCGGGGGCCGCGTATAATGACGTTGCGCTCGCAGGCGCGCTCTTTTGTTCGCTGCGTTCATAGGTATCGATAGGAGGACGCCAGGGCAGGGTATCCGGTCAGTATGGGATGGCGTCGGACCGCTGAGGGTGGCCTGGTCGGCCTGCGAATGCACCGATCAGGCTTTTTCGTTCCCGGGGGTGTCCGAAAATGGCCGACCCGCACGAAAGCCTCGAGAACCTGCTCTCGCAATCGGATCCCGTGCTGGCGCCGCGGCGGGGCGATCTGCTCCGCGGCCGGATCCTGGCGGTGGATACCGAGGGGCTGATTGTCGACCTGGGGAAGAAGCGCGACGGCGTGGTCCCCCACTCCGACCTGCAAGGCCTGCCACCGGAGGAAGCCAACCTGGCGGCGGGCGACGAAGTGATGGTGATGGTTGTCGACCCCGAAGACCGGGACGGCAATCTGGTCGTCTCGATCTCGCAGGCGCGGGCCAGCGGCGATTGGCTGCGGGCTCAGCGGATGATGGAGAGCGAGGCGGTGTTGGAGGCGGCCCCCTGCGATCACAACCGAGGGGGGCTGATCGTGCCTTTTGGGCGGCTGCGGGCCTTTGTCCCGGCCTCCCATCTGACCGACTTGCCTCGCGGCCTGGAAGAGGAAGGCCGGCTGGAGTACCTGAAATCCCTGGTTGGGCGGAAGATGCCCTTCAAGGTGATCGAGGTCGATCCCCAGCGGCGCCGGCTGGTGCTCTCGGAACGCAAGGCCATCCGCCAATGGCGCCAGGGACAGAAGTCGCGGGTGATCGACACCCTGCGCGAAGGCGAGATCCGGCGCGGGGTGGTGACCAGCCTGCGCGAGTTTGGGGCCTTCGTCGATATCGGCGGGGCCGACGGCCTGATCCACATCTCCGAGCTCTCCTGGGAGCGCGTGGAAGATCCCTCCCGGGTGCTGCGGGTGGGCCAGGAGGTCGAGGCAGTTGTCATCCGCCTCGATCACCAGGCTTGCCGGATCGGGTTGAGCATTAAGCGCCTTCAACCGCCTCCGTGGAAGGTGTTGGCCGAGGCCTACCATCCCGGACAGGTGGTGGAGGGGACGGTGCAGAAGCTCGACGCGCTGGGCGTCTCCATCGGCCTGGATGGGGGGCTGGAAGGCGTTCTCTGTCCGGACGGCGTGGGCGAGAGCTTGGCCCCCGGCTCGAAGCTCCGAGTGCGGGTCGTGCGGATCGACCCGCAGGCCGAGCGCATCGAATTGGAACCCGAGGCCGCCATTCACCCGGCGGCGGAATCGACGACGGCTGAGTGAAGGGAGGTGAGAGTGGTATGACGGGAGTTGTTCTGCGGCCGAACGAGAGCCAGGATCAGTTGCTCAAGCGCTTCCGCAAGAAGGTGGCGCAGAGCGGGATCCTGAGCACCGTTCGGCGCAAGCGCTGGTTTGTCTCGAAGAGCGAGCTGCGGCGGATCCAGCGCAAGAAGGCGATCCGGCGGTTGAAGAGGCGCCAGCGGAAGTACGCCGGCCGAGGGGAGGCCTAGCACGTGCCGGGTGACGGAGGGCTGGATGACGAAGCAGGAAGAGAAGATCGAAGTCGAAGGTACGGTGGTTGAGGCGCTCCCTTCCACCCAGTTCCGCGTGAAACTCGAAAGCGGGCACGCGGTGCTGGCCTACCTCTCAGGCAAGATGCGCAAGTATTACATCCGGATTCTGCTCGGGGACCGTGTGCGGGTGGAGCTCTCCCCCTACGATCTCAAGCGCGGCCGGATCACCTACCGGTTTCGGCGTCGGGATTCGGGAGTGGAGGAAGAATAACCCACGGGCCTCCAGCTGGCCTCATCCTTTCGCAACCCGCCGCCTCCCTCTCAGGGAGGCGGCGTTCGCTTAAGCACGAGGGCGCGCCAATCCTCCTCGGCCCGCGTTTCCAGTGGCGTCAGGCCCTGTGCCTCGGCGGCCCGGAGGACCGGCTCGACCTGGCTATCCAGGACCCCTGAAAGGATCGCGATCCCGAGTGGATCGAGGCTGAGGGCGAGGCCCCGGCGCAGTAGATCCTCCAGCACGGAGGCGAGGATGTTCGCCAGAAGGAGATCGAAGGGCGGGCGCTCGAGCAGCGCTTCGAGCGACCCCTGGCGGATTTCGATCGCTCCCCGCAGTCCATTGCGGGCGGCGTTCTCCTCGGTCGCGCGGACGGCTTGGGCGTCGACGTCCAGCGCCAGGATACGCGCCGCGCCGAGCCGGCCGGCGGCGATGCTGAGGACGCCGGAGCCACAGCCCAGATCGGCCACCGAGCCTCCGGGAACAAGATAGTCTTCAAGGGCGCCCAGTACAAGGCGGGTGGTGGGATGGGCCCCGGTGCCGAAAGCCATTCCCGGATCGAGGAGGATCGGCAGCGACGGCGCGCCCGGAGGCTCGAGCCATGCTGGGACGATCACCAGCCGGCGGCCGACGCGGATCGGTTGGTAGCGGTTCTTCCAGCGCTCCGCCCAATCGGCCTCCTCGACCTCGCGAAAGTCCGCCGGTGGGAGGGGACGGATGCGTCCGAGGAACCACAGCCCCTCCTCGATCCGCTGCCGGCGCGCGGCGAGCTCTGCGCCCGGCGGCAGGTAGGCGCGCACGGTCACGGGCCCCGTTGCGCGCCCTTCGCCGCGATCGTCATCGATCGTCGAGGTCTCGAGCGATACGCCGCCCGGTACATGGCGCGCGAGCAGCTCGGCCACCGGCTCGGCCAGCTCCGGCTCCAACGTCAGGCTGATTTCAATCCACGTCCCGGCCACTCAGCCCCTCATCGACGTCTGGCCGTGCCAACGGTCTGATCTTCTCTTCCATTTTCACACCGCCTGGGTCCGTTGTCGCCGGTGCGCCCGGGCGTAGTTGAGGGTGATCTCCGTGGCCGGCCAGGCGCGCGCACCCGCGCGTCCACCCCCACCCTGCCCTCCCCCTAGAAGGGGGAGGGTCCGGCGCGCTTCCCTGCGAAGGCGGTGGGTTCAGCGCCCTCCCCCTGTGAAGGGGGAGGGCTGGGGTGGGGGTCGGTCATGCGTGCGAATCGTTCTCTCCCTGCGGAGCGATGCAGGCGTCGCGGATCGCCTCGAGAACTGCAGGCAGGTTGCCCAGAACTTCCGCGTTCGTGAAGCGGATGACACGGTAGCCTGATGCTTCGAGCAGCGAAGTCCGCGCGGCGTCGTACTCCCCCTGCTGGGCCTCAGCGTGCGTATCCCCATCGATCTCGATGCATAGCCTCGCTTGCGTGCAGTAGAAATCGGCGATGAAACGGCCCAGAAGCACGTGCTGACGGCGGACATGGACACCGAGCTGGTGATCGCGGACCCGCTTCCAGACTCTCTCTTCGGCCGGAGTGAGGGGGTGACGGAGTTGCCTCGAGCGGCTCAGGATCGCTGGCGGCAGGCGCCGGATCGATGTTTCCTTTGGCATCGACGTTCGCTCCCGGGTGATCCACCCCCACCCTGCCCTCCCCCTGAAAGGGGGAGGGTTCGGCGCCCTCCCCCTTCCAGGGGGAGGGTTGGAGTGGGGGTCGGTCATGGCGCGGAATGCCCGACGGCGCTACGCGCCTCGCTCGATCCCGAATCGCATCCTGGATCGATCAGCGGGCGCTCACTCAGCCAGGCCTCCCAGAAGCTCCTTCACCCGATCGAGGAACCCGCGCTCCTGAGGCTCTGGCTTCGTGCCCAATGTCTGACCGAGCTTCTCAAGCAGGTCGCGCTGCTCGGCGGTTAGGTGCTGGGGGACGTCGACCGAGATCACGACGTGCTCGTCCCCGCGGCCGTTGCGCTGCAGGTGGGGAACGCCCTTCCCCTTGAGGGTGATCACCTTCCCGGGCTGCGTGCCTGGAGGGATAGTGATTTCCCCCTCGCCTTCGACCGTGGGAACGGTCACCTGGGCGCCGAGGGCGGCTTGGGAGATGTTGATCGAGAGGTCGAGCAGGATATCGTCGTTGTGACGGCGGAAGAACCTGTGCGGCTGGACGTGGATGACGATGTAGAGGTGGCCGTTGGGGCCCCGGTTGGCGCCAGGCTCGCCTTCCCCGGCCAGGCGGATCTGGGTGCCGTCGCTCACTCCGGAAGGGATGGGCACCGTTCGGCGGACGGTTCGGCGTTCGAGGCCGCGGCCGTGGCAGGTGTGGCAGGGGGTGGAGATCACCTCGCCGCGCCCGCCGCAGGCAGGGCAGGTGCTGACGTTCACCATCGATCCCAGAAAGGTCTGCCTCACCTGCCTCACCTCGCCACTGCCCCGGCAGGTGTCGCAGCGCACCGGCGAGGTGCCCGGCTCGGCGCCCGATCCCTGGCAGGTGGTGCACGTCTCCAGGCGAGAGAACTCCGCCTCGTGCTCGACGCCGAAGACGGATTGCTCGAAGCTCAGGGTGAGATCGTAGCGAAGGTCGGCTCCACGGCGTGGGGTGCGGCGGGAGCGCCGCGAGCCGGTGGTGAAGCCGAAGAACTCCTCGAAGATATCGCCGAGCCCGAAATCGACGTCGGTGGGGACGCCTCTTAGCCCGGCGTGCCCGTAGCGGTCGTAGGCCGAGCGCTGTTCTTCATTGGAGAGAACCGCGTAGGCCTCGTTGATCTCCTTGAACCGCTCTTCGGCCCCGGGCTCCTGGCTCACGTCGGGGTGATACTTCTTTGCCAGCCGCCGGTAGGATCGCCGGAGATCCTCCGAGGAGGCATTCCGTACCACTTCGAGGACGTCGTAGTAATCACGCTTCTGAGCCATTCCCCACACCGTTGCCGCCGCCCACCGCGCCCTTAGGCTTCGCGGAACTCACCTTCCACGACGTCGTCGCCCTTCGAGGAAGGGGGCGTTGCTGGTCCGCCTCCCTGATCCTGGCCGCCCGTTGGGTCTGTCCCCGGCTGCTGTTCCGGGCCGGCAGGGCCGGTCGCTGGCATGGGCGCCTGGCTGCCCGTTGGGCCTGTCCCCGGCTGCTGTTCCGGGCCGGCAGGGCCGGTCGCTGGCTTGGGCGGCTGGCCGCCCGTTGGGCCTGTCCCCGGCTGCTGTTCCGGGCTGGCAGGGCCGGTCGCTGGCTTGGGTGCCTGGCGGCCGGGGGCGGTGCCGCCCGCACTGCGTGCCTTGCCTCCCGTCCCACCAGAACCGCGCGGCTTGGTGCCGCCGATGCCGCCCGTGTCGGAGGGCTTGGCCCCCACCTCGTGCAAGGCGCTGAGAAGATCGGTCGTGCCCCTGCGGATCGGCTCCGCCTCGTTCCCCTCCCGCAGCTGGCGAAGCGTTTGGAGGCGGGCCTCCAGCCGGGCCTTGCTGTCGGCCGGCATCGAAGCGCCCATGTCGCGCAGCGCTTTCTCGGCGGCGTAGATGGCGTTGTCGGCCCGGTTGCGGGCATCGACAAACTCGCGGCGCATCCGATCATCCTTGGCGTTTGCCTCCGCCTCCTTGCGCAGCCGCTCGACTTCGTCCTCGGTCAGCCCCGAGGAGGGATGGATGGTGATGTGCTGGCTGCGGCCAGTGGCTTTGTCGTCGGCGCTCACTTTGAGGATTCCATCCTTATTGATGTCGAAGGTCACCTCGATCTGGGGGACGCCGCGCGGGGCGGGGGGAATCCCGTCGAGGCTAAACTTCCCCAGGGAGCGGTTGTCGGCGGCGAAGGGGCGCTCGCCCTGCACCACATGGACCTCGACCTCGGCCTGGTTGTCGCTTGCGGTGGAGAACACCTGGCTCTTGCGGTTCGGGATCGTCGTGTTGCGCTCGATCAGCCCCGTGGCCACGCCTCCCAGGGTCTCGATCGAGAGCGTGAGCGGGGTGACGTCCACCAGGACGATGTCTTTCACCTCGCCGCTGATGATCCCGCCCTGGATGGCGGCCCCCAAAGCCACCACCTCGTCGGGGTTCACGCCCTTATGCGGCTCGCGGCCGAAGAACTTGCGCACGGCTTCCTGGACGGCGGGCATGCGCGTCATCCCGCCCACCAGGATCACTTCGTCGATATCGGGCGGCGTCAGGCCTTTGTCTTTGAGGGCCTGGCGGCAGGGGCCCATCGTGCGCTCGACCAAGTCCTCGGTGAGCTGTTCGAGTTTGGCGCGGGTGAGGGCGATGTTGAGATGTTTGGGCCCGCTGGCGTCGGCAGTAACAAAGGGAAGATTGATCTCCGTCTCCTGGACCGTGGAAAGCTCGATCTTGGCCTTCTCGGATGACTCCTTGAGGCGCTGCAAGGCCTGCCGGTCGGTGCGCAGGTTGATCCCATCCACCTTCTGGAACTCGTCGGCCACCCAGTCGATCAGCCTCTGGTCGAAATCATCGCCGCCGAGATAGGTGTCGCCGCTAGTGGACTTGGCGACGAAGGCCCCCTCTCCCACCTCGAGGACCGAGATATCGAAGGTCCCTCCGCCCAGGTCGTAGACGGCGATCGTCTGATCGGCCTTCTTATCCATCCCGAAGGCGAGCGAGGAAGCGGTGGGCTCGTTGATGATCCGCAGCACCTCCAGGCCGGCGATCTTCCCGGCGTCCTTGGTGGCGTTGCGTTGGGCGTCGTCGAAATAGGCGGGGACGGTGATCACCGCCTGGGTGATGGCCTGGCCGAGGTAGGCCTCAGCGTCGGCGCGGAGCTTGCCGAGGATCATGGCCGAGACCTCGGGAGCGGAGTATTCCTTCGACCCCATGTGCACCCGCACGTCTCCATTGGGCGCGGCGCTCACCTGATAGGGGACGAAGCTCATCGCCCGCTGCACCTCGGGGTCGGAGTATTTCCGACCCATGAAGCGCTTGATGGAGAAGACCGTGTTTTCCGGGTTGACGATCGCCTGGCGGCGGGCCACCTGGCCCACCATCCGTTCCCCGGTCTTGGGGTTGATGGCGACGACGGATGGAACAAGCCGCCCCCCTTCGGCGGAAGGGATCACGACTGGCTCGCCGCCTTCGATAACGGCGACGACGGAGTTGGTCGTACCCAGGTCGATGCCGATGATCCGTCCCATTGAGTCTGATCTCCTCGAGCCGCACGCGGCACCCGCACGTCGGCGGGGGTCCCGGGCAACTCGTGCCGTGCGGCCGCGTCAGCGAGCCACGCGGACCATCGCCGGACGGAGAATTCGATCCCCGATCCGGTAGCCCTTCTGCAAGACCTCAATCACCTGGCCCTCGCGGTACCCGTCGCCCGGCTCGAAGGTGACGGCCTCGTGGACGGTGGGATCGAACATCATCCCCTCGGCCTGGATCACCTCGACGCCTTCCGCGTCGAGGATGGCCTGCAGCTTGCGCTGGATGAGCTGGATCCCTTCGACCCACGCCTGGAACTCAGGGGCGGCCGGCCGGTCTTTGAGAGCCCGCTCGATATCATCCAGGACGGCGAGATAACGGGTGAGGATCGTGGCGGCTGCGATCGACCGCGCGCCCTCGAGATCCCGCTCCACACGCTTCTTGTAGTTGAGAAACTCGGCCCGCTCCCGCTGCCATCCATCGAGGTATTTGCTTGCCTGGGCCTGCGCCTGACCGAGCTCCTTCTCCAGAGCTTCGATCCGCTCGGCGGGAGCTTGCTCCGCGGCGACTGCCTGTGGCGCAGCCTCCTCGGCGGGGGCTTCCTCGACGGCGGCTTCGCCCGGGGCGGGGACCGCCTCGAGGGCTTTGGAGGGCGGCACGGCCTCGGCAAGCGAAGACTCGGCGGCCGGCTCCTCAGGGGCAGGGGGCGTGTGGTCGGTGCCCTTCTTGGTCTTGTGCTTGGTCACGATACTCCTCGTCGGACAAGAGGATGAGAAGGTTCAGGAGGCATAGGCGTCCACCACGAGGTCGCTCATCAACCCGGCCACATAACGCACGGCCGAGATCGTCCGCCCGTACGCCATGCGGATCGGCCCGAGAACCCCGAGGGCGCCGGTGGCGTAGCCGGGCGCGCCGTAACGGGCCAGGACCATCGAGCAGTCTTTCAGTTCCTCCCAGGCCCCTTCGCCGCCGATGACCACCTGCACTCCTCCCACGGATGGGCTGAGGGCTTTGGCCATCACTTCTTCGAGGAAGCTGCTCTCCTCGAGCAGGCGCAGCGACTGCCGCAAGGCTTCCGAGTCGGTGAACTCCGGCTGGTTGAGCATGTTGGCCAGGCCGTCGTGATGCACCTCGCCGGAGGAGACGGCGTCGGCGCGCGACATGACATCGGCCACCAGGCGGGTGATCTCTTGCCCCAGTGTGGAGAAGCGCTGCGACTGAGCGGCTACGGCGGCGGCGTCTTTGCCGAGGCAGGCGCGTGTAATCTCATGCGCCGCCTCCGAGAGTTGGAGCTCAGGGACGTTCGATGCCAGGGTGAGCATCTGCTGCCGCACTTCGCCGCCCTGAAGAACTAGAACCAAGAGCACCTGGCGCCCCTGGGTGGAGATCAGTTCCAGGTGCTTGAAGAGGGCCCGGGGGGAGCGCGGAGTGGTAACGAGCGAGGCCGAGCGGGAGTGGTGGGCGAGCACGGAGGCCGCCAGCCGCACCCATTGCTCAACGTCGGGCCTCACTTGGTGGAACTGGTGGCTGATCAGGCGTTTCTCCGCCTCGGGCAGATCGGTCTCACCGAGCAGGCGGCGCACAAAGTAGCGGTAGCCCTCTTCCGTCGGCACGCGCCCGGCGGAGGTGTGCGGCTGGCGGAGAAGCCCCGCCTCGGTGAGGGTCCCCATCTCGTTGCGCGCCGTCGCCGAGCTGATCCCCAGGCTGTAGCGCTCCACCAGCGCCTTCGAACCCACCGGCTCGGCCGTCTCAATATACTCGTGGATGATCAGCGCCAGGACCGTTTCCTGACGTTGCGTGAGTTCAGACATGTTTTCTTCTCTGTTAGCACTCTCTAGCCGAGAGTGCTAATCCCGTTGGGGTTGATGATATCATGCGCTCGCAGAGGGCGTCAAGCGGGCCATTTGGGTTGACAATTCCTTCCCTAGCCGGTAGGATTTCGCGCCCGCAGCCGGGGGAGGCCAGAACATCTGGGCCATGCACCCGGCCGATCCGAACCACCTCACTAGGGAGGCCCCTTGGCAATGGCAGCCGTCCCGTCGACGACCGACGACGCCTTCGAGAAAGATGTTCTCCAGGCTTCCCAGCCGGTCCTCGTCGAGTTTGGTGCGGAGTGGTGCCATCCCTGTCGCCAGCTGGAGCCGATTCTCGTGGAGCTGGCCAGCGAGTGGAAGGGGAAGGTGGGCATTTTCGAGATCGACGTCGACGCCAACTCTGCAACCACAGTCCGATACGGCGTGATGGGCGTGCCCACGCTGGTGCTCTTCGTGGGCGGGGCCGACGTCGAGCGTCTCACCGGCTATCATTCCAAGAGCCGGATCGTCGATCGCCTCGCACCGCACCTACGTCTGTGAGCAGTCGAGCCCCAGGGGTAGAGCCGACCGCCTTCCGGCAAGCGGCTGCCCTTGGTGGCGGAGTCATCCGCGACGTCGGGTGCCCTACCGGCTGCCAAGTCCCTCCGATCGGTAGGCAGTCGGCGAGTCGACCTGGGGAGAGTCGCAGATGAAGAACCGTTTGATCGCTCCGTGCCTGGCCATCCTGGCGGTGACGCTGGCTTGCCTCTCTCTGCCAGCGGGTGACACCCCCACCGCCACGAACCCTCCGCCGATCACCCTTACCCCCTCCACCCCAACGCCGGGCCACCCCGGGTGGCTGGCCTACAGGAACGAGTCGTGCGGTTTCGAAGCCCAATACCCACCGGAGGGGACGCTCCAGGAGACCGGCGCCCTCCATGCGCGGATCGACCTCGCGTTCACCCCGGGGACGAACCTCAGTGAGAAATACGCACAGATCGATGTCGAGGCCGCCGCCACGCCCTGCCTCAGCCCTCTGGCGCTGGGGTATGACATCTCCGCGTTGAGCACCTCGACGGTGACGGTGGACGGCGCTTCATTCCTCCGTCAGGAGGGTGCCGATGCGGGTGCGGGCAACTTCTACGAATGGGTGGCCTATTCGACCTCGACCGACTGCGGGTGCGTCAGCCTCAGCTTCGTCCTGCACTCGCTGAACGCGATGAACTTCCCGACGCCGCCGCCCCTCTTCGATCCCGTGGCCGAATCGGCCGTCTTCGACGAAATCCTCTCGACGTTCGTTTGGGCGCCGTAGGGACTCAACGTCCGGGCTATCCTCCTTTAGCCGCTGACGCGTTTCGTAAGGGCACGGCCGGCGGCCCGAACGGGGCCCAGATGTTCATCGTGTCCCCACGCAATGTGACGAGAAGCGCTGTCGAAGAAAACCTGCGGTTCTGTGATGGAGAAGCCCGTCCCGCGCTCAGGCGCGTGGGGGCGCACCGCCCCCAGCACCCCGTTTGGGCCGCGAAGCCCCGGGCCACGCGCGGCGATATTCACTCCTGGGAGACCCCTCCTCGCGCTCCCGAATGCGGCCGCGTGAAAGCCGGGCGTACCACCCCTGCGGCGCATCCCTGGTTCGTCTCCTCATCTCTGGCCCCGAATCCTCCGAGGGCCCGGCCGGAAGCCTGAGTCCCCCTCGCAAGAGCCAGACGAACGCGTTGCTAGATGTTTGAGCGTGCACTCGAGACACGTGCCACTCGGGTAGAGGCGAAGCATCGGGAGACCCCGATCCTTCGCCCGGTGGGGGCAGGCTGCGCCAGGCGGCTTGACGGCCCAAGGTATCCGAGCTATAATATGCGTGAATGCGCATGTAGGAAGGCATGATGCGCGATCGCCGCGTTTTCCAACTGCACGCCGCCATCTGCCAAACTCTCGCCAATGCGAAACGGTTGGAGATCATCGATCAGCTGAGCCACGGCCAACGGACCGTGGGAGATCTGGCCGATGCGCTGGGCATCAGTCAGCCCAACGTATCGCAACACCTGGCGATGATGCGGCGGGCCGGGATCGTCCTTGCCCGTCGTGAAGGCCTCAACGTGCACTACCGGATCGCCAGCCCTAAGATCGTCAAGGCGTGCGCCCTGATGCGGGAAGTGCTCCTGGAACACCTGGAAGCAGGCGCCCAGCTTGCCGAGGCGCTGAGGAAGTAGGACAGATCGGAGGCTTCATGGCCGACCTTGATCTCGCCGCCGCAGGCTTGCCGACGACAACCCAGCCTGTCGCCACCAAACGGCACCTGATCATCATCAATGATGGGCCCTACGGAAGCGAGCGTCCGTACAACGCCCTTCGCCTGGCGCTCAACCTGGTGAAGAGGGACCAGGCGTCGGTCCGCGTCTTTCTGATGGGCGACGGCGTGCAATGCGCTCGGCGGGGCCACAAACCCCCCGCCGGGTTCTACAACGTGGAGTCGATGGTCCGTTCCCTCGCCCGTCGAGGAGAAGTCGCCACCTGAGGAACTTGCAGCGAGGCTCGCGGGCTCGAGCCGGAAGACTTGATCGAGCGTGTTCGATGGGGGAGCGTAGAGCTGGAAGGCGACTGGGCGATGGAAGCGGACCAAATCCTGGTCTTCTGAGGGGCCGCGCAGGCAGATTTGCCCTAGACAGAGCCCCTGGATTTCGGTCACCATGAGGGTAGGTAGAGGCATGGGCCCGGGAAGGGGCGGGACGACAGGGCCGTTCGTGCCGAACCCAATCCGCAATCCGGAGGCGTCGACGTGTGTTGCATGATGCATGGGATGGATCACTCGGGTCACGGCGAGCACGCTTCACAAGCGGGCCCCCAAGACGAGGCCGGCGAGCTGCTGGCAATCCTGAGGCGACGTTTTGCGCAGGGAGAAATCACCGAAGCGGAGCTCGAGGAACGCAAGCAGGTCCTGGGCCTGACGACGGAGCCAGCGGCGCACGGGCACGAGAACCACTAGGTCTCGCCCGCGCCCGCTGCCCGCAACAACCCGCAGCGGCAGTGCATCCCATTCACAGGAGTAGCAGCCAATGAGCAGGACCGCGTGGGCGATCGTGATTGCTCTCGCCGTGATCCTTGTAGTGGCCTTCGGCGTGAGCATGGTTCTGCCGCAGTGTCTTGGTGGCCAATACGGCTATGGCTATGGAGGCATGATGGGACCGTGGATGATGGGCGGCATCGGGATCTTCGGCATGCTGGGCGGGGTTCTCCTCCTTGTCCTTCTGGTTGGCGGGGGCGCCTGGCTCTTTCAGGCCGCGACGCGCGCAGGCGGCGCCCATCCGGCCGGGCTGGCGAGCGAGACGCCGCTGGAGATCCTGAAGCGCCGCTACGCGAAGGGCGAGATCACCAAGGACCAGTACGAAGCCATGAGGCGAGACCTGGGTTCGTAGCGGGGCGAGGGCGACGGCGAGAAGCGAAAACCGCGCACCGGCTTGGTCCCTCGCGAATCCGGCGGGCGGCTTGGCGTTGGCGGCAGCCGGCGCCTGGCCGCCCGCCGGACAACCTCGGAGCCTTCGAAATCAGCCGTTTGCCCGTTGACTCGAGCATCCGAAGCGCGTATACTCGCCGCAAATCGATCGCTGCAAAGGCTGAGAAGAGGCAGAGTAGGCGCCGCGCGGGACGGCCCAGAGAGCGGGGAAAGGTGAGAGCCCCGCCCGTGCGCCGGCGCTGAATGGACCTCGGAGCTGCAGGGCGAAAGGCGACCGCCGAGTAGCCCGAGCCGGAGATGCCACCGTTATCATGGCAAAGGGCATCGCGATCGTTGGATCGCCGTGCCCGCAAGAGTGAGGCTGGCCTGCGCCCCATCGCAACACCGACGGGGGCATTGATCAGGCGGCCTCAGCGGGGTGGCACCACGGGCAACCGCCCGTCCCCTCAGGGAGACGGGCGGTTCTTGTTTTGCGGCGATCGTTGAAAAGAGGAACCCATGGTCGACAAGCGACGGCGCGTGCTCACCGGGGACCGGCCAACCGGGCCGCTGCATCTGGGTCACTACGTCGGCTCCCTCATCAACCGCCTCCGGCTGCAGGAGGAATGCGAGTGTTTCTTCATCGTCGCCGACCTGCACACGCTCACGACGCGCCCGGAGAAGGCCGCCATCGCCGAGGTCGCCCGGAACGTGCGGGAAATCGTGCTCGACTACCTCGCGGTCGGGATCGACCCGCAGCGGAGCGCGATCCTCCTCCAGTCGGCGGTCTCGGAGACCTACGAGCTCAATCTGATCTTCGAGATGCTGGTGAGCCTCCCCCGTCTGGAGCGGATTCCCAGCCTGAAGGAGATGGCCAGGGCGGCGAACCTGGACGTCTTCCCCTTCGGGCTGCTGGGCTACCCCGTTCTGCAAGCGGCCGACATTCTCCTGCCGAGAGCGGATCTGGTGCCGGTGGGCAAGGACAACGAGGCCCACATCGAGATTGCGCGCGAGATCGCCCGGCGTTTCAACCACCTCTACGGCGAGATCTTCCCGATCCCGGAGAGCCTGATCGGGGATGTGCCCACCCTGGTGGGCACCGACGGTCAGGCGCGGATGTCGAAATCGTTGGGCAACGCCATCTTCCTTTCCGACGACGCCTCTGTCGTGGCCCAGAAGGTGGTGCGCATGTACACCGACCCGAAGCGGGTGCGGTCCGACATCCCCGGCCGGGTGGAAGACAACCCGGTCTTCATCTACCATCGCGCCTTCAACGCCGATCAGGGCGAGGTGGCGGATCTGGAAGACCGATACCGGAGAGGGGCGGTGGGCGACGTCGAGGTGAAGGAGCGTCTGATCCGGGCTCTGAACGCGTTCCTCGATCCTCTGCGCGAACGGCGGCAAGTATTCGCTGCCCGAGAAGGCCTGGTGGAGGAGGTCCTGGAACAGGGCACTGCTCGCGCCCGCGAGGAGGCCGCCAAGACCATGAGCCTCGTTCGCGAGGCGATGGGGCTCTACAGGCTACCCTCGGCTTCGAAGTAGGGCCGCGTTTGATTTCTGAGGAGGTGGTGA